>JAFXMJ010000502.1 GCA_017530465.1 Bacteroidales bacterium | reverse complement strand
TTCTTTTTCTACGTCGTTGGCGTCCTTTTCCTTGCTACAAGACGCAAATATCATTGCCGTAAGAGCAACAATAATCAACAAAATTTTCTTCATTTTTTTTATAACAATAATTTATTTATTTTCACCGCCTTGCGGCGGCTTTGATAAAACGTCAATTACCGTCAATTTAACGAAAATTACCGTCAATTTTTTTCTTACTTCATATCTACGAGTTCTACATCGAAGATGAGCGTGGAAAATGCGGGGATTCTGCCGCTGATTCCGCGTGAACCATAGCCGAGGGTGGATGGCATAATGAGGCGGCAGATTTCGCCTTTGTGCATAGTGGCGATGCCTTCCTCAAAGCCTGGGATTGACTTGCCTTCGCCCAACTTAAAGGTGTAAGGCTCGCGGCGCGTGTAGGAATTGTCGAATTCCCTGCCGTCGATGAAACTGCCCACAAAATGTACCGTTACGGTCTTGCCAGCGGCGGTGTCTGCGCCGTAGCCCATCTTGTTGATGATTTTGTAGAGTCCAGTCTTGGACGGCTGCTCTTTGATGCCCTCGTTGCGTACATAATCGTGGAGTATCAGCAATTCCTGAGCCTCCATACGCTCGTTGTACTCATCTATTTGGCGTTGGTATTCCTTGCCGTCGTAGATATTTTTCATACGGACGTGGAAGGTGAGCATATCGCCGGGCTTAACGTATGCGGGCCTTTTTTTCATCTTGCGCACCTCGCGGAAAAATACTTCCGCACTTGCCTTGAAAATCGCGCTGTCGCCCTTGTGCATCATCATAATGCCTTTTTCAACGCTGCCAGTAGCCATCTTTGTGGGCGCATACATCAGGAAATCCTGAGCGACGTCGCGGCTTGCGTATATGAGGGAGTCGTTGGAATTGTAATAATCAAAATCCATATTCCACACGTCGCCCGGCTTGGCAACTACGGAATCGGCATTAACTTCCACAAAACAGGCTTCCACGCCATCTCCAAGCGGCTGAAAAGCAGGTTCTTTAGTGCCGCACGACGCAAGCATTGCCGTTGCGGCTGCCAATACAAATATTTTTTTCATTGTTTAGTAAGATTCGGATTCGTTGGGAAAATCGCACGACTTCACGTCTGCCACGTAACTGCCTACCGCTGTGCGGATGGTGTCGGCGAGGTTGGCATAGCGGCGGAGGAATTTGGGCTTGAAGGCATCGTTGATGCCTATCATGTCGTGGAACACAAGCACCTGACCGTCGCACTCATTGCCCGCGCCGATGCCAATGGTGGGTATCGAAAGTTCTTTAGAAACTTTTGCGGCGAGATGTGCAGGAATTTTTTCGAGTACAACTGAAAAACAACCAAGCCTCTCCAAGAGTTGAGCATTTTCAACGAGTTTTTGCGCCTCGGTGTGTTCCTTGGCACGGAGTCCGTAGCCGCCAAACTTATTGACCGACTGAGGCGTCAAGCCGAGGTGTCCCATAATGGGGATACCAGCAGAAAGTATCGCCTTGTAAGATTCTTCGATTTCGATGCCGCCCTCTATCTTGACGGCTTGTGCGCCGGTCTCGCGCATAATGCGAGCAGCGTTGCGGACAGCGGCGTATGGGTCGCCCTGATAAGTGCCAAAAGGCATATCAACCACCACCATTGCGTATTTGACAGCCCTCACTACGCTCGCGGCATAGTAAATCATCTCGTCGAGGCTGATGCGGAGCGTGGTGTCGTAGCCAGCCATCACATTAGCGGCAGAATCGCCAACAAGTATCGCGTCTATGCCGCCGGCGTCCACAAGTCCGGCGATGGAATAGTCGTAACTCGTGAGCATGGCAATCTTCTCGCCATTTTGCTTCATCGACAAGAAAGTCTGCGCGGTAACTTTCTTGCGTTCAATGTTTTCTGACATATTACGGTGATTTATGTTTATAATAACCGCTGCAAAGTTAGCGAAAATTTTTGATTATGCAAATTTAATTTTGCCGATGTTGCTGTGCCTTCTGCGGACGATGTACCACACCACAGCCGCTGTAATGAGTACGGCGAGAATTGCCGAGAGTACAAAAAATTCGTCGGACGAGGGGATGCTGTGTCCAAGCACTGCGCGGCAGAGATTCTGCACAAATTCAATGCTCCAAAATGCCCTGATTGCCTTTACGAGACCGAGCACAAGGGTCATCCACGTTACGAGAATCATCACAATGTTTGATGCGAGGTTGTTGACGTGTTCACGCCCCATTATCTTCTCGTCGTTGATTATAGTGAAGAGGAAAATACTTACGAATGGCAATATCAATCCGTTGAACGCCTGCGCCATAATGATAGCCGGTACTGGCTCCACTTGCATAAATCCGAATATGAGGCCGATGCTCAGCACGGCGTATGAAACGGCGATGAAGGAGCGTCCTGATTTGATATCATTGCTGCTTTCCTTGCTGAAAAGGCTCTTTGCTGTGAGTGCGGAGATAAGCGGCGAGGTGATTGCGCTCGTGAATCCTGCTGCAAAAAGTCCCACACCAAAAACATATACCGCGCCCTGTCCGATGTGCGACTCAAGTGTTTTGGCGAGCAATTCGTATGAAAAACCATGCACCTGAGCCTCATCACTCATCTGCGTTCCAACGACGAGTATAGCCATTGAGATAAGTCCACCAATGACTACGGAGATAGTAACGCCAATGCGCATATCGCGGATGGTGGTGTCTTTCTGCACGACGCTCGAGCCGAGGAAAATATCGTAAGGCACTATCGTGGTGCCAATCAATCCAAGCACAAGAAGGCTCACGCCGTCCACTTCGGGCAATGTAGGCACGAAACCGCCCGCAATGTCGCCAGCCGACGGGCGTCCGAGTATGGCAACAGCTATGAACGTGAATCCCATCACGAATACAAACGCGCCCATTATATTGGAAATGATTTTGATGTCTTTCATAGCGAGGACAATAGCCGCAAGTGCACCGAGTACAGCCACAATCATCCATTTTTCCACGCCGGGAAACATCAATGCGACGCCCTCCACGGAGCCGAGTATGTTGCCGGTCTCGTAGGCGGCGCATCCGAGGATTATCGCGCCCACCACGAGTATAATGGCGGGAAGCTCCATCCTTGTGCCCTGAAAATGCTTTTTGATCGCCTGCCCGAGGTTGAGCCCCGAATATATGGTGGCTCTTGCACTTGCCTCTTGCAGCACCACACAGGCTATAGTGGCAAATCCCAATGTCCACAGCAACTGAAAACCGCAGTCAGCCCCAGCCTTCGTGGCGGTGGTCACTGTGCCAGGTCCTATGAACGCAGCCGAGATTATCGACCAAAATAGTATATTGAGCACACGTCCTTTTATGTTTTTCAACAGTTTCATGGTTGGTTGCAAAGTATTATATTTTGGCATTGCAATAATGCAATATCAATTACTTTGCCACGTTTTATTTTATTGTCAAAAAAGTACGATGGAGCACAATAAAAGGCGGCGGAAAACGATGTTCCCGCCGCCTTTTTATTAGTAGATAGACCTTGATTATGCCGCTTGATTTAGCGACAGACTGCTGCGATTATTTGGACTGAGGAGTCTTGACTTCCTTCTGCTTAACCTTGCTCTTGCTCCTGCTGCCGTAGTAGCCACCGCCGTTGCAGCAGTCGTAGCCGCTGTAGTCGTCGTAGTAGTCGTCGTAATAATAGTCGTCGTAATTGTAGTAGTCTTCGTAGTCGTCATAATAATCATCATCGTCGTAATAATCATAACTATCGTCATAGTCATAATCATCATAATAATCATCATAATAGTCGTCATAATCATCGTAATCGTCGTAGTCATAATAATCGTCATAATCATAGTCGTCGTAGTAGTCGTCGTAACCATAATCATAATCATTGTAGTCGTCGTCACCGTAGCCGTAATCGTCGTCATCGTCGTCGCCGCCCCAGAAGTCGTCGTCGTCATCATCGTCGCTGCCCCAGTCGTCGTCATCGTCGCTGTCATAGCCACCGTTGTCGTCATCATCGTCGTCGTAACTATTGTTGCCGCCGTTGTCGTTGTTGTCGTCGTTGGTCTGGATGATCCAGCTGCCGATGAGCTGCTTGAGCCATTCGTCTTCAGAGTCGAGGAGTTCGTCCGCCTTGGCTATAGCGTACATATCTTTTGCAATGGCATTGCGGGCGTTTTTGGAGAAGTAACGGGACACGATTTTTACGGTCTCGTTGATGAAGTCTTCGTCGAATACGTCGATGCACTTGTCGATGACCTTGGATGCGGAGTAATTGATGTTGAAGAGTTTGTAGAGGTGCTGGAGCTTGGTCTCAGCCACTTTGCACTCCTCGTCGGAGAGAGTCTCGTCGCCTGCGCCGCCCGCGATGCAGAGAGCTGCAAGGCGGTAGCTCATATCATAATCGCCGCACTCGTCGTTGAGTTTTTTCCAAGTGGCGTCGTCCATCTTGGAAAATTCGTCGTCGTATGTGAAGATGGAGTTGTTGTCGTTGCTCCAGGCGTCGGAGTCGTTGTTGTTTTTGTCATTGCCGCCTGTAGAAACTTCAAAGATAATCCAGCTGTCGCCGCTATTGTACTTCTTGTTCATCATATAGTCGTAGGAGATGTAGCCGTAGCCCTTGTCGCCCCACTGCAAGCCCCATGAATTGCGGATGATGAACACCCTGTCGGGGTCGGAGTAACCTACGCAGCACATTGCGTGTCCGCCTTCGGAACGCGACTTGCTCGTGGGGTTCGGCACTTTGCCGCCGCGTACATTGTCGATGCCATCGAATACTTCCAGACCGAAGATAATCGGGTGTCCCTCTGCTAATGCGCTTTTCCACTCCTCGAGGTTGGTATTTACGTGCTGACACTTGAGTACCCTATGATTTTTGGCGTCAGTGTAGCAATCCTGAGATGGCTTCTTCTTGAAGTTTTTGGTGACGTTGGTGTAGGGCCATTTCTTCTCTTCGCAAACGCCATCCTTGGAAATAGTCTTGATGACGTCAGCAATGATTGCACCAGCATCCTCATTAATTTCGTCTTCTAGAGCCCTCGAATTGTAGTAGAGGAAGAGACGGCTGATGTCGAAGTCAATGCCCTTGTAACGCTTGAGTATGTACTCGTATGCGCCAGCGGTGGCATTGGCGGTGCAGGAGCCAATGAGACCCTGGTCTTCGATTTTGGTCATGTACTTGCGGAGATCCACCTTTTGAGGCAGCTGACCACCCTTGTACTTGGCTCTGTATGAAGGAGCCTTGGAGAATACTTGCTTGTCGGGTCTCCTGCAGCCACCAAGCCTTACACTTGTGCCGTCGGCGCGCACAATGACCTTGGTGGGATTGAGACCTTTGGTCTTGAATGCGACCTTCTTTTCCATTTTTGCTCCGTTGCGGAGGATGCCGACATGCTTCTTGCCGGTAGAAGAGTCGCCGCCAAAGCACGCCGCCATTGCAATCATCACTAAGATGACTACAAGGAATCTGAGTTGTTTCATATTGTATTTGTCTTTTGATGGTTATGTTTCATGGCGTAAAATTACACATTTTTTCAACACGCGAAACACCCAAACTACATATTTTTTTAAATCTATTTAACAATTTTGAACCTCATACCTGCGCTGTGCGCCGTAAATTCGGGGGCGTACATACACTGGATGGTGGCAATGCCGTTGGAGAAGTCGCCAACGTGTACGGCAATGAGTTGGTACTCAAAGACGTATGTGCCTTTGTTGAGATGCTCGATGAAGAAATTCTCGCTGGCGTCCTTGGTGGATTCGTAGTAATACATGCCACCTTGGTATTTGGTGCGGCTGAGTACGTTGAGCGGTTCAAAACCCGCCGCCCTCATGTCTTTGAGGTGTACGTATTCGAGGTCGCGGTCGGTGCGGATTACGAACCTTGCAGTCACCTTGTCGCCGGGATGCACTTCGGTCTCGGAAGTTATCTCACGGAGGACAGGGTTGCCAGAATTGTCCTTGGCATTGAGGAACATCTGTTTTTCGATTTGGAGCTTATTGTCGGCAGCCACCACCTTGTCGAGATCTTCGAAATACTGACGGTACACCGCACCGTAGCTGATGTGGTCGTTGGGATTGGCAACGGTGATTTTTGCCATCTTCTTGTCCATCTCGTGAGCTTGCCAGCTCTGCTTGAAGTAGCCTGTGCCAGCCTCGGCGTTTTTGGTGTCGGCGGTCTTGCCACCAATGATTATCTTGCAGAGCGGTTCGGTGGCCTTAATCTTGTTGCCGCAGAGGAACATCGCGTAGCAAGCCTCTGTGGTGGCCTTGGTGGTAGCCCAACGGTTGGACTGACGGTTTTTGATGAGCCAGATTTTCAGCTCCTCCACTTCGTTCTTCATGCCCATCTCTTGGAATGCCTCTACGATAAGCGACTGGGTCTCGATATTGTTTTCGTGCCAGAGGAAGCCATTGACATTCTCATTGAAATACATACCAAATTCATCGCTGCGCTGTGCGCGGTCTTGGAAGGAGGCAATGATATTTTTGGCGACGTCCTCATTACCGGTGCGCTTGAATACGGTGCAGAGCACAGCCTGATAGTACAAGCTGGTCTTCTGCCAATTTTCCATGGCGTATTTGAGGTAGTAGTCGTATGCTTCCTTAGCCTTGGTGAGCTTGTACTCGGGGAAGAAGGAGCGCATATAGAGGTATTGGTAGTCGTAATAACTCGGCACATTGTTTTTCTTGACGTACCTCTCGAAATATTCAGCCTCCGCCTCATCGAGGTAACGGATGGCGCGGTCTATCATCTGAGTGATGCGCGGGTCTTTGTTGATATCGACTCCAATGTGGCGCAACTTGCCAAATCCTGCGATTATGTGCTGTGTAATCCACTTGCTCTCCTCCATTCCTGTAAACCAGGGCCACGCGCCATTCTTGGTCTGTCCGTCGGCAAGTTTCTTGATGAACTTTTCGTTTTCGGTGGCGATGCGGTTGGGGTCGAGGAGCTGGATGAGGTTGTGCATACGCTCGGTCTCATTGTCGCCGTCGATAGCCCACGGAGTCTCGTCGATGAGGAGCGATTTGAGTTCCTGATTTTTGAGCAATGGAGAGGTCAATACCTGGCTATTGTCAGCCGACCACTTGGCGAGGATGGTGGGGATGTCGGGATTGTTGTCAATGATGAGCTTAGACACCGAGTTGGCGAATAACTTGGAGAATGTCTGCTCAAAACAGTCGTAGGAGTTTTGAGAGAGCCACGGCAAGCTGCTTACGGCGTACCAAGCGGGATTGGAGGAATATTCAAGCGTCAGGCTGTGGTCGATGGCAGTGGTTGACTTGCTGTTGGTCCAGTTCTTGAACTCGAATGTCTTTGTCTCGTTGCCACGCACGGAGAGCGTAAGAGCCTCGGTGACAAGGGTTTTGTCGGTGAGGATGGGAATGATGTGCTGCTCGCCGTCGCTGTGGTTGCCGCTGACGCCCACGATGCGGATGGCAACAGGCTTTTCGTACTGAGGCACGTCAACTACGTATTTGGTAGCCTCGGTCTTGCCCTTGAATACCTCAAACGCCTGCAACGGCTCCCAAATCTTGAATTGACGGAGCGGGCGCATAGTCTCCACGTCGAGGACTTCCATCTTAATCTGTCCGCGCACAACGTCATTCTCGCCGAGGTTGCTTATCTTGATGGGAATCTCCACCTTGTCGCCGCAACGCATGAAGCGGGGCAGATTGGGGATGACGCTGAAATCCTTGTTGGTGACGAGTTCGTTGGTCAATGTGCCAACAGCCATATCCTTGGTGTGGGCGATGCCGAGCATTTTCCAACGTGTGATGCTCTGCGGCACTGTAAACTCCACAAAGAGGTCGCCATTGTAGTCAGTCACAATGTCGGGCTTGAAGAATGCGGTCTCGGCAAAGTTGGTGCGGATTTCGGCGTTGGAGAAGTCTTCGCCGTCGTCGTCCTGACCTGATGTTGCCGATACTTCTACAGACTCTTCTGCCACAGCATAATCTGCAACTTCTTCGTCCATTACTGCTTTCTTCATCAACATCGGCTGTGCTTCCACTATGCCGCGTCCATTGGCAGCTGCACCCACCATCATTGCATCTTCATACAGCATATAATTGGGGAATCTCGGCGAATGTCCGTACCAATTGAGCACCGGATGACTGATATGCACAGACGATTGCGGGGCGTGGTTGCTATCGCCGAGAAATTCGCTGCCATAACCACAGCCAAAAGTCTGTGAGCCGTACCAGTTGTTATTGCTATTGCCGCTGAATGCATTGAGATACCAATAGTTGGATGCCAATGCATTGACAGATGCATCGAAGAGCGTGGCGGCAAATTCTGCGCGTGCAGCCTTGTTTTGGAAGTCGGTGATGCGGATTTTCCACTTTTCGGTGTCGCCCGGATAGAGCTTGTCGCGGAAGGTCTCAAATTTGGCGGTGAGCTTCTTGTTGGTGTAAGGCACGTCGATGTATTCGGAGCTGTTGGCAAAGTGGTTGTTTCTTACATAAAACATCTTGACGGCAAGTCCGCCGCGCATCTGTTCCTTGATGGGGATGAGAATCTTCTCCACAGACCTATCCAAGGTCTTGATGCCCGAATCCACAATATCGTCGCCGCATTGCACCTGATAATAAACCTTGAGTCCGCTCAATGCCGAACCCATCAATACTGTGGCGGTCTCGCCCGGCTCGTATGACGACTTATCAACGCTGGAGAAGAACACCTTGTTGATGTTGGTGATGTCTTCCGTCGGCGCATAGAGGGTGAAACGGCGTTCGTATTTCACGGGGCGGCCTTCGCGGTCGGTGGATTCTATCTGCACGAGATAGTGACCCGAGCCTTCTTTTTTGAGGAAGCTGAGGTCGAGCTTGCCTTCGCCCTCGGCACAATGCACTTTTATAGTCTGAATGGTCTTGACTACCGCAAGGCTGTCGATATTATTGTCTGCCTTGCTGTATTCGAGGTTTGGCAACTTGGAGTCCCAAATCTCGCGTGTGACAGAGGGCAACGGATTGTCGCACGACTGCCACAGCTTGGCACTGCGCGGCTTGTCGTAATTGGCGAGGCGCGACACCTTCACGGTGACATCGGCAGTGATTGGACCGCCATTGGCACTGTTGCAATACACGGCGGATTCATTGAGCTTTGCCTTGTCCATCATATTGAAATCAGACGGCATCGACACTGATATAAACATACTCTTGTACCCGGCAGCAGTGATTGTGGTAGCCTCACGGGTCTCGCCATTAGTATCCGTAACAGACACTTTGACGCGATAATTATAGACGAGGTATTCATTGTCCTTGGAATTGACATCGGGCTTAGCCGTAAACGACACCTTGAACGCGCCGTCGTCGTCGGTGGTGGTCTCACCGGTCTCGATTACCACTTCGCGGTAATTGTAATAGCCCCACCAGCCGCGCCATTCGGGGATGCGGGTCACCTCGTAGCGCACTTTGCCACTTGGTATCTTGGTGCCAGCGTATGTGGCGGCAGAACCATTGACGGTGACAAGGTCGTTGATTTTCACCTCGTTTTCAGGCGATTCGAGCTTCACCTCGAATGTGGGACGCTTGTATTCCTCCACATTGAAGGTATAATGAGTACCAGTCACCTTGTCCAAAAGTGTAAAACGTCCGTTGGCGAGTCCTACCGGCAATGTAAATTCGCCGTGGATGCTGCCAAATTCATTGGCGACAAAATCCTTCTGCGCCACCACCTTGTAATTGACGTCACGGAGTTCAATGCTGCCCTTGGTGTTGGGAGCGACCTGAGCCTCCTTGCCATTGCCATTATAGTAAATCACCTTATAATAGACAGTCTGTCCCGGGCGGTAAATCTTCCTGTCGGTGAAGAAAGCGGAACGGAGCTGCGAGGAGCGGTCGGGTTCGTCGTATGAAAAATAATCGTGAAATTCCACAACGTCGCCATCTGGGAGGGTCACAGTGACATCGGTGCTCCAATATCTGAAATTAATCTGCTTGATGTCCATATCAGCCATACCGTCGCTATTGGTGGTGGCATCCCAGACAGCCTTGTCATTGGAGTAGAGGGTAATCTTTGCCGACGAAACGCCGCGTCCCGTGGTGCGATCCACAACGTAAAACTTGCGGTGTCCTATCTTTTCGGTCATTGTGACTACGGCAATATTGGTGACTTTCACCATCAGGTACGACACCACGTCCGACTTTTTGGGGATGAAGTCCTTGTCGTTGCTGCCGAGGATTACGTAGCAGCCGTTGGGCAGACCTTCGACGATGATTTCAGAATTGAGATGCTTGTAGTCTTTGCGGTCAATGAGTGCGACTTCCTGCAAACGCACTTCCTGGAGCTTGTTTTTGATGTATTCGGTGCGGTCGTAGCTATTGTGATTGTAGTCGTCGAGATTCTCCACCTTATAAATGTGCAGATACACTTTGGGGAGGTTGGTGTATTCGAGCCTCATCGGGAATGGAGTGTCGGCAGCCACAATGCTCTCGGCTTTAAGTGCGAGCGATTTCAATTCGAGTTCGCGGGCAAGCGTGTTGCAAGCCTCGCCGTAATTGGCGGACGACTTGGGGAATTTTTTGTATGCCTCGGCGGCAATGTCGTGTGCCTCCTTCAACGAACCATTGGAACGGTGATACTGAGCTATCCAATACGACAGCATCGGGGTAAGCTCGGGGTCGTTGCCGTAACGCGCCTTGAGATTCTGCATCGTCTTGAGGTAGGTCTTGTTGGCATCCTCATTGACGCTGTGCTCCTTGAAATAATTGAGGCGGAACACGTTGACAAAAGTGTATGCCAACGGCGTCTTGTCGTTTTTGTGGGCGCGGAGCAGCTCCTGGTAGAGCGAGAGCCTGAGGTTTTCCGACGACCAAGTGTCTTCGTTTTTGGGTTTGAAATTGATGAAAGTATTGTCGTCGCTTACAAGCTCGATGTCCTTGTAGCTGAAGTCGCCGTGGTAATTGGGCGAATTGGCGCAGTAATTGTCGATGATGTTCCACGCGATGAAATCATACAGGGTCTTGCAGTAGAGCGTATTGCTGTGTCCTGTTTCGTAACGCTCCACGGCATCCTTCCAAGCGTCGAGCTGCACCGCCTGAGTCGCCTTGGGGTTGGCTACCGCCTTGCGGCAGAAGTCAGCAATCTCGCGGTCGAGCCTTGTACGGCTCCATGTCTCGATGTCGTCGCTCTGGTCGTCTTCAACGTCAGTCCTGTTTCTGAGTTTGCGGGCGTTGGCGTCACGGAAGTAGGTGTAATAACGCGCAAGCAGAAAATTGAGGAACGCCTTCGGAGCTTCTGGCGCGTCGTCGGTGGCGGCGCGGAGGAGCTTGATTTCATCCTTCCAGTTGCTTGCCTCCTCCACGCGGGTGGAGTAGTCGATGATGTAGATGAACGCCCGGGATACCTGCTGGTAGTTTTTCTCCTTCAGGGCTTGAGTCCTGATGTCCTTCACCTTAGCGAGAGCTTCGCGGGGTTTGAGGTCGTGGTCGAGTTTTTCCACTTCCTGCCACGCCTTGGCGTAGTCGTAACCGTCGATGATTCTTGTCTCCATAATGTTAGGAATGTGGATGTTACATTCGTTGACGTGAGCCGTCGCCGCCAACGAAAATGTCAGCAATGCACCGGCCATCAAGTGTTTAAGTTTCATTTTTATAGTGGTTAGTGGTTTTTTTCCGTGTAAAATTTGTGCGCAATTTAGGAATTTATTTTCAAAAAATGCGTATATTTGTAAAAAATTTTTGGGATTATGGAAGAAACAGAAGCAACAGCTATCGGCACGGCTGACAATGCGCCGCACCGTCCATTGATACTGATTACCAACGACGACGGCATCTTCGCCAAGGGCATCCACGAGCTTGTGAAGGCTCTGCACCCATACGGCGAGATAGTGGTGGTGGCTCCCGACAAGCCTCAGAGCGGCAGGGGACACGCCGTGACACTCGATGCGCCATTATGGTACATGGTGTCCAAATTCGAGGACGCCGACCGCGCCTACAAGTGCACCGGCACACCGTCCGACTGCATCAAAATCGCACTCTACCGCATAATGGATCGCAAGCCCGACCTCATCATCTCGGGCATCAACCACGGCTCCAATTCAAGCATCAACATCCTGTACTCCGGCACGATGGGCGCGGCAATGGAGGGTGCTATTCACAATATTCCGTCGATAGGATTTTCGCTGCTGAGTTTCAATTCCGACGCTGACTTTGCCGCAGCTGCAACGTACGCGGCGCGCATCGTGGCAAAGACCATCGACAATCTCGGCTCATTGCCTTTCACATGTCTAAATGTAAACATCCCCTGCCTTCCCGAATCGGAAATCAAAGGCATCAGAGTGGTACGTCAGGGACGCGGCGAATGGATAGAGGATTTTGTACGGCATTTCCACCCCTCCAACAAGAGGCCATACTACTGGCTCACCGGCGAATTTCACGACCTTGAGCCAGAATCCACCGACACAGATACGTGGATGCTCGACAATGGATATATCACAATACAGCCCGTGACAGTAGATTGCACCGACTACAACGCATTGAATAATATGGGTGAAGGTTGGTTTAGCTAATTCTTCTTGCTGCCATCGAAGGTGTGTATCACGTCCTCGAGCTGAGCCCTGGTCACTTCATTGTAACCTTCGGGTTTTTCAAAAAAATCGTTGGAAATCTCCATACGGCTCACTTCCGACGCCCTTGCCTTCATAGAGATGCCCATCATCTCCACTTCAAATTCCATCAGCACACCGTCTATCGATTTTACGGGGGAGAGGATGCAGTCGCTGGTGATGTCTATGTCCTTGGTGTACCAGAATGTGAAATCTCGATTGCATTGATTGCTGTGTCCTACAGCCTTGTGGCAGAGATAGCCGCAGATGTAAGTTGTATCGGCACATTGGGTGATTACCATATCCGACATAGTGTCGGTGCCGAATGGCGTGTCGCCAAAATCTGATATGAGCATATATTTTTGCCCCAACAATCCGACAGAGAGCGTCGTGTAGTTTTGTTTATGGGCATTGTTGGCAATGGTATTTAGTACGAAGCACCCCGCATACCCCCTGATGGACATCATCGTATTATTGTCCTTGAATGTCATAGTCATCTGCTCCGGGAGCATCATCATGAGCGAGTTGTTGTTGTCGCCTGCGGGGTATTCGAGCTTGTAGGTGATGATACCTTCGCTAATCTTTTCGCCGAACACATTGCCGCCGCACGCCTGCATCATGATTGCGGTGACGACAGCCGCAAGCAATATGAATGAGATTTTGATTGTTTTCATAATAGTTTTGTGTAATAGTGCAGCGCAAATATAGAAAAAAAAGTTGAATAAAATTACATTATGTTGCAAATGTTGTAAAAAAATGATTTTTTACGGAATAGCGCAAAAAAGAAAACCCAGCATCGAGCGGGGTTTTTAGGGGAAGTGGAGGACGAGCCGTCAGCACTCCATTATTATCCGAGGTCAGCGGGGTCGTCAGCGGAGTCACCGTTAAGCTGCCACGGACTGCCATCCAACAATCGGGGTACTGATGGAAGATCGATGACTTCCACTGCGGGAGTTTCGTAAGTTTTCTTTTCCATATTAATAAGTTATTTTGAATGTTTCGTTGTTGATGATTACAATCACGATGCCGCCATAATTGCCGAGGCTGATTTGTTCGCGGTTGGCGTGCGTGGTGGCGGTGCGGAGTACACGTCCGGCAGCGTCAATGATGCGGTAATTGGTCTCGGGGGCAGATTCGATGTAGATGGTCTTGTCATACGACCAAACCTTTGTATTGGCAATTTGAGCGGGCAGCTCCGAGATGGGTGTCGCGATGTGGTCATTGAAAATTACTGTGATGCGCTCGGGCAGCACGACAGACGATTTAGATGTGCCGTCGTTGTAATGCAGATAGGCACGGGTGGGCTTTATGCGGACGTTTGCACCTATCTTTACGAAGTCGCCAGCGGATATATTGTCGCCCTTGTTGATTGCCGAAAATCCGTACTCACCGTTAGGAGCGGAAGTCCAGAGTATCTTTTCATATACACCGACGAAAGACCAGTTGCTGCCAATTTCAACGCTGTGGTCGCCAGAGGTGGACACGAGCGATACGCCGGAGAACACTACTTTATCAATGTCCGCAGAGGGTGTGAAGAGGTAGGGCGTATTGGCGGACAATGGGCCTGGTACACTTTCCGCGCCAGCCGTCCAATCGCTCATATTGACGCTCGAGAGCTGATAGAATGTGCCACTGAAACTGCTTGCATCGAAATTGAATGGCAGCATAATAGTGGACGTAACTCCTGACTTCAATTTGCGGAGATACACCACAGGTACAGCAGTTGCGCTCGCTTCGGTGCTTACCGTGGTCTCGCGGTCGCCGTCGATGATGTAGGCATATATTGCGCCGTCGTTGGTTTCTATGTCTGCGCCCTTACAGCCTACGCTGGAGGTGTTACCATTGACAGTAGAGTTGTAGTAATAATTGTTTGAGAGAGTACCGGTGAAATTCTCTCCTGCAATACTTCCATAATTACTGCCAGTACAAGTCACTGCGGCGTAACTTA
>JAFXMJ010000501.1 GCA_017530465.1 Bacteroidales bacterium | reverse complement strand
GGGCGTTCCACGACACTTACGGCTTGCCGACCATCGTAACTAATTGCAGCAACAATTATGGTCCGTATCAGTTCCCGGAGAAGTTGATTCCGTTGTTTATCAACAACATACGCCATCGCCGTCCGTTGCCGGTGTATGGCAAGGGCGAGAATGTGCGCGACTGGCTCTATGTGGAGGATCACGCAAGGGCAATCGACGTTATTTTCCACAATGGCAAAATCGCTGATACTTACAACATTGGCGGCTTCAACGAGTGGAAAAACATCGACATCATCAAGGTTCTCATCAATACCGTTGACCGTCTCCTCGGTCGCAAGGAAGGCGAGGATATGAACCTCATCACTTACGTTACCGACCGCGCCGGACACGATTTGAGGTATGCCATCGACTCGTCAAAATTGCAGCGTGAACTCGGTTGGGAGCCGTCGTTGCAGTTTGAGGAAGGCATCGAAAAGACCGTCCGTTGGTATCTCGACAATCAGGCTTGGATGGACAACATCACCTCCGGCGATTACGAGAAATACTACGAAAGTATGTACGCCGGACGATAAAACGCCTTGCGGCGTTTGGTTTTTGAACGAAAATTACCGTCAATTTTTTCGTCAATTACCATCAATTTTTTTCTTTAAACGCGAATTAGAACGAATTGAAACGAATTTTTTGTTCGTGTCGATTCGTTCTATTTTTTGTTAAAGATAATCGAGAAAAAAATGAGGTGGAATTGGCGATTTTTCACACCACAACCTCCACAATCTCCCTGCCGCCTTGCGCAATTGTCCTTGCTTCGGGCTTGCTATTCTTGTTGAAACAGAAACTCAGCAAGTAGCCCTTGTCGGCGTGGTAGAAGTCGAGATAATCAAAAAGTTGGTTTTCGCCGCGCTCATTGTAACTTTCGCCGCGCCAAATCTTCATCTCAATGATGTATTGAGTGCCGAGGTAGTCAATAATCATATCCGTGCGTGTGAGGTCGCGGGTTTGAGATTCAATGTAATAATTGCCACTGCCATTGATGATGGGTCGGATGTAGAGCATAAAATATTTACGACCTTCTTCCTCTTTGAAACTCAATCCTTTGCATCCATAAATATCACGGAAATGAAGCGCAAATTTTTCGAGGATTTTGTCCATTTTGAGCGTCTTGCCGTCGATAAACTGACTGCGGTCTATTTGTCCCTCTTTGTAAATACGCTCCATCTGTTCCTCGGTGGCAAAAAGGTTGTAGAGCCACGTTTCGATTATGCGGTTTGAGATTTTGATTTTTCCGTTGTTGTCGGTGATGTAGTTGAACATAGCGGCAATAGAAACGTGTTTGTAGTAAATGTTGAAGTTGGCCTCAAATCCATTAAAGAGTATTTCTTTCAACATTTTTTTCATTTCAGGAAAATCTTCCAACTTTTTAGTCAAATCGTCAAAGAATGTATTTTTCTCTTTGAGCAATATTTTCACTGCATTTTGCAGACCATCTTTGTCCCAACTAAAATTTTGTTTGTCAATCAGTTGGCAAACCCTCGACACAAAAAATGGGTAGCCTGATGTGTAATCTGTAATCAACTGCGCTATTTGAGCCGTGTCCATTCCTGTATGGTGGTCGAATTCGTATTCTTGGAGCATTTGTTGGATGCCGTCGGTTGGCAATGACATATCGGTAGTGTATGCCACGGCGATGTTCCACGGCGAATTGTACTGGTGGTCAGAATCGGGACGCACTTTAAGTTTCAAGTTTTTGATGTCGTAAACACCGGCGAGGATTACGGATTGGAAAGTGGGGCTTAGTTTGCGGCTAAGGTATTTTTCACGCAACAACCTGAGGAGTTTTATAAACGATTCGTAATTGCTCGCGCTATCTACCTCGTCGATTATCAACACTACAGGCTTGTCGGAATTGTCGCAGAGGTCTGTGAAAAAATCGTCCAAGAATGAAAACTTTATAAGGCATTTTTCAGAATTGTCCTCGACCACTTTTTTTATGGAGTTTCTTACATAGTCGTTGGCGTTTTTGGCGACACGTAGCACTTTGCGCATTTTGTCCAAAAAATTGTAGGCAAGCGCGTCGTCTGTCCCAAACTCCGCTTCACCCATCCGCTCAAAACTTATCGAAAACACAACATAATTCTCCTGCAATTTTTCGGCAAGATGATACAGAGTAGTGGTCTTTCCGTACTGACGTCCACGATTGATGGTGATATACTCGCCCTTTGCGACAGCCTTTTCAATTTCGTCGATTCGGCTGTCGATGTTTACCATATAATGGTCTTCGGGGTAACAAATGCCTGTGGTGTTGAATTCTTTCATAATTGAACCTTGTGCTTTATATGTCCGACGCAAAATTAGCAAAAATATTTCGGAAAACTGATATGCGCTTCCAAAAAAGTTAGTAATTTTGTCGGCGTTTACGGAATGTAATACTAATACGTTTCTAAAATCAATGGAAAAAATGAAAATTGCAATTGCGGGAACGGGATATGTTGGATTGTCGATGGCGACGTTGTTGTCTCAAAATCACGACGTTACGGCGGTGGATGTGATTCCCGAAAAAGTTGAGAAAATCAACAATCGCATTTCACCGATTCAGGACGAGTACATCGAAAAATTCTTTGCGGAGAAGGCTTTGCGCTTGACGGCTACACTTGACGGCGCGTCGGCGTACAAGGACGCGGATTTTGTGATTATCGCCGCGCCGACCAACTATGACCCCGTGAAAAACTTTTTCGATACGCATTGTATCGAGGATGTTATCGACTTGGTTTTGAGCGTCAATCCCGATGCCGTGATGGTAATCAAGAGCACGATTCCTGTTGGATATTGCCGCAGCCTTTATATAAAGTACGCCGCTAAGGGCGTAAAAAAATTGAACCTTCTGTTTTCGCCAGAATTTCTGCGCGAATCGAAGGCTTTGTATGACAATTTGTACCCGTCGCGCATAATTGTTGGTATTCCAAAGATAATCAACAAACCCGAATTTGCCGACGAAAACGCTGCAATTCAACGACTTGCGGACATCAAATTGCTTGAAGGAAAGGCGCGTCAGTTTGCAGGATTGT
>JAFXMJ010000500.1 GCA_017530465.1 Bacteroidales bacterium | reverse complement strand
GTTTTGGCTACGCCCAACCTCGTGTACAATGAAGGCAAAGGTGCATTAAGCAATCAGTACAAACGCAAGGTGGAAGTCGCAGATTGCCAAGGTAGTGTGGACATTGATTTCTGTCTAAAAGATAAAACTGTTGGCAAAAATCAATGCCGTTGGGATTATGCGATAGGCAGCAACAACCAATCCTATTTTGTAGAAATCCATTCTGCCGACACCAAAAACATCGACGAAGTAACGAAAAAAGCCTATTGGTTGAAAAGTTGGCTCAAAACATCCGCCCAAAAACTGGATGAAATTAAACACCTGCCATTTTATTGGGTGGCTACATCAGGCATCGACATTAGGAATCGAAACAAGATGGCAAAACTCGCAACATTGAACGTTAAATTGGAGTCAAGTCCACTTGTTGTTAAGGCATAAAAAAAACATAATTCATAATTGCCATCCGGCAGAAGCCAATTATGAATTATGAATTATGAATTGTTAGTTGTGAATTAAGAATTAGTACGGAATCCCATCCAATATCCCTCTCCAAAACTTCTCCACCTCGCTCCACTTGTAATAATACTGTGCGTCGGAAGATACTGGCGCAATCGGGAGATGCACCTCGTTTTCGTTGAGCATAATTTTTACGAGGATGTCGGGCGATTTTTTGGAGCGGTAGAAAATCATTTGCAGGTTGCCAGCCATGGGGATAATCTTGAAGTCGCACCATTGCTTATAAACTTCTGTGAGGTCTTTTACCTGCGCGGTGCATCCTTCGAGTTGCATCAGGCAGGCGAGGGGGCAGAGGCCGGTGTCGTGTCCAAAACGGAGTGTGGCGGAAGTGCCGTTGCCAGCGATGGCCTTGTTGGCCTCGTCGATGAAATTGCGCAAGAGGTTGCGACCAGACTTGACGCCGCGAGCGTTGGCGTAGGGCGAGGGGCCGAAATTGTTGTACCAATAGAGGTTGGACGACTGCCACGCCTCAAACATCTCCTCCGTCGTGAAGAAATCGTTGAAATTGAAATCCAAATCGTCGATGCCCTGCATGTTGGAATTGAGTTCGGCGATTTTGTGCATAAACGACGCGGCGTTGATGTTTTCTTCACATAATCCATGTCTGAAAACACCAAGTTGATGAACCTGTCGGTGTGGTCGTAAGTCTCAGCCACCTTTGCGGACGCCGCCTTAAATTCGTCGGATTTCAGCAGTGGCGATACAGAGTCGCGCTCCTCAAGGTTGATGTAAGTCATTATGCGGCGGCTCGATTCGGTGCGGATTTGTATGGTGGGGCGCATTGATTTCACTTGTTGGAGAAATGCGTCCATGCTCGCCAATACGCGGTGCGATGTCGAAGACTTGACTTCGAGGAAGGCGTTTTTGCCAAACACTTCGGGGAAATTCTCCACCATCCTCTTGGCTATGCCCTGATGCTGACGGAAACCGGTCTGCGTCAAGTCGCCAGCACGTAAGAAACCGTCATCGTAGAGCTTGCAGATGCGGTCGCGGAGTTCCTTGCCACGTGGCGTGAGGGCGTTTGCGCTGTCGGCTTTCAGGATAAGGTTTCGCATCATCATATAGTCGAACCCTGTGTAATGATAACGCGAGCCGTGCCGTCCGTAGTGGCTGATATAGAACGGCTTGTAACCTTTGGGTGCGGGAGTCTGCGGGCGGAAGTCGGTGGAATACGCCAGTTGGTTGCCGCCGGTCTTCTCGGGGTGCGCGAGCATGTACTCCTTGGTGGTCTGCGCCATTGCCGCCGAGCAGTAGAGTAGGGCGGCGAGTATTATAAATCTTCTCATAATGATTAGGAAATAATTGAAGTAAGTAGTTAATCGAAAAACAAACGCCGTAAAGGTAAGAATAAATTGGTGGATTTGCAAAAAAAACATTACCTTTGCCCCCAAATGACAGCTAAATGTTGAAAACATGAAAACTTTGATATCATTATTGGCGGTGATGTTGGCGACAGCACTTTTTGCCACGGCGCAGAAGGAGGACAATGTTTGGATTTACGCAGGCAACCGCATCGACTTCACCACCGAGCCGCCCACTGTGACTCCTGTGGGCATCGATTATGTGACGGAGGAAAACATCACTTCCGTCTCCGACCGCGACGGCAAACTCGTATATTGGCTCAACGGCACAAGCCTCTACAATAGCAATGACGAGGTGGTATATTCGTTTCCTGATTTTGGACTTGCATATTTTTTTTACGGGCTGTCCATCGTGCCTTTCCCGGGCAAGGACAATGTGTATCTCTTTGTGTATCCTGATGTTATGCTCAGTGCAATGGTGGTGAACATTGTCGATGGATCCAAGGATTTGCTGCATCCGACCATCACCGAGGGGTACGCGATGTTTCCTTATTCTTCTGCAGATTGGGATGGCGTTCCGTTTTTCTTCCAGAAATATGGTAGCCACGATTTTTGGCTGTTGTATTCATACGCCGGAGTCATCAAGGTGTATTCGCTTACCGAGGATGGGTTCAATTATACTGGACACCAATATTCTTTGCCCATAGTCAATGGCAGGTATTTGCAGCCCGACGGTTGCGAGATGACGCCCGACCGCTCCAAAATCCTCGCCACTACCACCACGTTTGGTGCTTCGGTTTTTATAGACCTTGATACTAAGACCGGCATAATCAAGCAAATCAACCCCATCGAGATTTTCAGTATGTCGGCGTTTGCTTTTTCGAGCGGCAACAAGTATTTGTATTATTCCTTCAATGCCAATATGTACCGCATACCCGTGGAGAAACTCGCCGTAATCTCCACCAACAGCGAGTTTGAGGCCAATAGCGAGTTTGTCGGCGAGATAGGCTGCGATATTAGCGACATCAAATTCCTCACCTCGGGCGGCGTGTTTTATTTGCCGTGGGACGGTAGCGATTGCCTTGGTATGGTCAAGGATTGTGATTCCGACCATCCCACATTGGACAATCATGCCATCCGAATGGCTCGGAGCGTGAGCGAACATTCGTATTCGTATTTTTTGGCATTCCCAAAGACATATTGCTATCCGTTTGGCTTCACGGCTGTGGAGATGTGCGGCGGCGAGGTTCATTTTAGTTACGATAATGTAGGCGACTACGCATCCTTGCTGTGGAATTTTGGTGACGGCACTACGTCCACGGAATTGTCGCCGTATCATACCTATGCCGACAATGGCAAGTACAACGTTTCCCTTACCGTCAATTTCCTCTCCGAAGACACCCCCTCGCAGACCAGGACAATTACTGTCGTGGTAAAGAAAAAAATGAAAAAATTATTGATAACGTGGTAGGGCTGCGGCGCGCCACAGCCCTACAGACCAAATTAATTTATAACATGAAAACACTGACATCTTTTTTTGCAGCATTGCTTGCCCTGTCGTTCTCTGCCACGGCGCAGAAGGAGGACAATGTTTGGATTTTTGCCGGCAACCGCATCGACTTCACTACCGAGCCGCCCACGGTGACTTCTGTGGGTATCGATTATGTGACGGAGCAAAACATCACTTCAGTCGCCGACCGTGATGGACGCCTGGCCTATTGGCTCAATGGCACGAGCCTCTACAACAGCAACGACGAATTGATATTCTCGATGCCGGCGGCGCAATACGATTTTTATTTCTACGGACTGTCAATAGTCCCCTTCCCGGGCAGGGAGAATGTATATCTATTTGTGTATCCCGATTTCAAACGTGACGTTATGGTAGCAAGCATCGTGGATGGGTCTAAGGATTTGTTGCACCCTGAGATTACTGAGCGTTATGCGGAATTTCCGTATTATTTTGGTGACGGCAACGAATTGCCGGACGGTACGCCGTTTTTCTTCCAAAAGTATGGCAGCCGCAATTTTTGGATGTTGTACTCCTGGTTCAGCAAAATCAAGGTGTATGAGTTGACGGAAGATGGATTCCAATACACCGGCAAGGTTTACGAACTCCCCAGGTTCGGCAACAAAATGACGATGCTTGATGGTTGTGAGATGACTCCCGCCCGTTCCAAAATCCTCGCCTCGGTATCGATGTACGGCGGTGAATCAATTTTTATAGACCTCGACACCAAGACCGGTGAAATCAAAAGTATGAACAAAGTTACGCTTAGTTCTATGGAGGCGTGGTGTTTCTCGTCAGGCAACAAATATCTGTATTATTCGCACGATAGATCAATGTACAGAATCCCGGTGGAAACACTCTCTGTAATCTCCACTAACGACGAATTTGTCAGCAACAGCGAGTTTGTGGGCAATATTGGTTGTGGTTCTGGCGATATGAAGTTTCTCACGTCGGGTGGGGTGTATTATATGCCCAATAACGGCAGTGGCTACCTCG
>JAFXMJ010000499.1 GCA_017530465.1 Bacteroidales bacterium | reverse complement strand
GTTGGCGCAGCACCTACATATCAGTTGGCGGTCAACAAGGTGGCGTTCACAGGTCGCATTGTTTGCATAGGTTATGCCAAAGCCGACATTGCCCTCACCACGAGCCTTTTTGTAAAGAAAGAACTCGACATTATGGGTTCGCGCAATGCCAATCCGTCAGATTTTGAGGCAGTTATCAAATACCTCACCAACTCCGACGCACCCGTCGAAAAATTCATCAGCAGCATCATCAAGCCTAATCAAGCTGACGAAGCGTTGAAAACTTGGAGCGATGCACCGGGCAAGGTGTTTAGGATATTGGTGAAGTGGGAATAAATACAATTAGGAAGTTTTCGTGGATAAAGAAGATGGTCAGTCTTTGTGACGAGGAGACGGGCTACAACACCTTGGTATATAAAAAGTTACAAGATCGTTGGACGCTATATCAGGAAGATGCTGAGAAAAGGTGGATTTTATAAGAAAAAGTTTTGTATATAACTATTTTTTGCTTATATTTGTCGCAAAATATTTTGACAATGATGGAAATAATAGTTGACTAAACGTTCAAACACTGCAAAGCCTTTGAATAGATGGATGGAGAATGCCCTAGCAACGAAATGGACATCCAATTCCGATTTGAAAATAATGTTTCCATCGTCAGATTATATCAAAAACAGCAGATAAATTCGTTGTAACAAAATGAAAGTAGTCATAATGGCAGGCGGCAGGGGCACGCGAATTGCAACAATCAACAGCGAAGTTCCCAAGCCTATGATTGAAATTTGCGGCAAGCCTATCCTCGAATGGCAGATTGAATGTCTCAAATCGTTCCAATTGACAGACATTACACTTGTTGTCGGTTATTTGGGACACATAATAAAAGATTATTTTGGCGACGGAAGGAAGTTCGGCGTCAATATTTCTTATTTTGTGGAAGACAGACCATTGGGTACGGCTGGCGCGTTGTTCAAAATGCCCGAATTGAAAGAAGATTTTTTGTTGCTTTGCGGCGACGTGATTTTAGATGTTGATTTCTGTCGTTTCATAAGTTTCCACAAGAAAAACAATGCATGGGCGACACTTATGTCACATCCCAACGGTCATCCGTATGATAGTTCTCTTTTGGTGACGGAAATTCTTCCTCCACAAGAAATTGGAGGTTTACCTGTCGATACGCATCGCGTTACCAAGTGGCTCAACAAGGAGGACGAGCGTCTTTATTACAAAAACCGTGTCAATGCAGGAATCGAAATAATTTCGCCAGAATTGCTCAAAACAACGATGAGAAATTTCGTACCGCGTCATCCCGAAACGCCTGATAAAATTGACCTCGACCGCGACGTATTGAAGCCGAACATTCCTTCGGGCAAAATCTTTGCATACGACACGCCTGAATACATAAAGGATATGGGTACTCCCGACAGGTATTATGAAGTTGGTGACGACGTCAAAAGCGGCAAGGTTCACGCTCGTAATCTTAAAAACAAACAGAAGGCTGTTTTTCTCGACCGCGACGGCACAATTAACAAATACGTTGATTTCCTGACCAAACCCGAACAGTTTGAACTGATTGACGGAGTTGCGGATGCAATTCGCAAAATCAACAAATCAGGTTATCTTGCCATTCTTGTTACCAACCAGCCTGTGATTGCCCGTGGCGACTGTTCGTGGGAGGAATTGCTGTCAATCCACGATAAAATGGAAACTGAATTAGGCAAGTCAGGAGCATTTTTGGACGGAATTTATGTTTGTCCGCATCACACCGACAATGGTTTTGCTGGCGAGCGCCTCGAATACAAATGTAACTGTAACTGCCGCAAGCCAAAGCCTGGTTTGTTGTTGCAAGCCGCCGAAGATTTCAACATAGACCTTTCGCAGTCGATAATGATTGGCGATAGGAAAAATGATTTGGAGGCTGGCAAGGCGGCTGGGTGCAGGAAAAGCTTGTTGGTGGAAAATAGTTTGATGGAAACGATTGAGGAAGCGATTAACTAATATGCAGAAAACAATCAGGACAAGTACACCGAGAAGTTTTTGCAGAAAAGATCGCCTCAACAACCAACTATGACCAAACGAAAAACATCTTCGACACACATTGCATCGAAGATGTCATTGACCTCGGGTTGAGTGTCAATTCTTGTCCACGGGTACACATTAGTGTTATATATTTAGCATTACTTATTTGTTGACACTTTAGTGCTATTAGATATATCGCTAAATACCTATTTTTCAGATGAATATTTTTTGATTAGTTTGTCGAACCCACGTTTTTATTTTCTTGCTCGGTTCGCAAACTGAGAGATAGACGAAATCCGAGGCCGTTAGTGTGGTGCTCAGGGCGGCGACTGTAGCGGAGGGACACGCGGCAACGTTGCTCGTAGCTGCGCCAACAACCCCCACGCACAACTCGGGCAGGTTTAACCTTTGGTTCGTCAGAATTATAAGGATCTACATACAAATCTGGATTATCCTTGCACTCCTGATAAAAACCAGCATCATACCAATCCCTGCACCAATCCCAAACATTGCCTGACATATCGCAGATACCGAGCTTATTTGCACTTCTTTTCTCTCCTACGCGGTGAGTTGTCCCATCCGAATTTTCATAATACCATGCCACACTGCCTATGTCAGCGCTACCACTGTATTTACATGTTTCGTCTTGTCTGCCATCTCGGGCTGCATATTCCCATTGTGCTTCCGTCGGCAATTGATAGTTGCCTAATCCCTTTTCTCGAAGTTTTTCACAATATTCCTCTGCTTCATACCATGTGATATTATAC
>JAFXMJ010000498.1 GCA_017530465.1 Bacteroidales bacterium | reverse complement strand
GTTGAAGACAAAATTGCACTTGGCGAAACTCAGCAAGCCCGACAACGCCGCGCAACCTCTTACAATCGTTATCACCGCCAAAAACGCAATCATAAAAATACTTTATTTCATAATGATATTGTTTTAATGGTTTGTAATTATTCCTTTATTTATCCCTATTAACTACATAATCCGCAAGCATAATCAACGACTTCTTAGCCTCCGAATCTGGAAACTTGTCCAATAGGGCAACAGCCTGATTTTTAAGTTCTTCCATCTTGTTGACTGAATATTCCACGCCGTTGTATTGATGCACGTACTCCACGATTTTGTTGATGTCGGCGGACGATTTGGACTTCTTGCCAAAAATCCTCATTATCGACTTGCGCTCCACAAATGTCGCCTTGCTGACCGCGTGGATTACGGGCAGGGTGAGTTTGCGCTCCTGGATGTCGTTGTATTTGGGTTTGCCGATGAGGCCGGTCTTTTGGTAGTCGAAGAGGTCGTCCTTGATTTGGAACGCCATACCGATAAGCATACCGAAATCTTTCATAGTTGCAACGGCGTCTTTGTCTGCGCCGCTGCTGTACGCGCCCGCCTCGCAACACGCCGAAATCAATGCGCCGGTCTTTTTGCGGATGATGTCGTAGTAGGATTCTTCGTTGATATTGAGGCGGTTGGCTTTTTCAAGTTGTTCGAGTTCGCCCTCCGACATCTCCCTGACCGCCTGCGAAACTATGCGGAGTATCTGTGTCTCGTTGGTGTCGAGGCTGTGCAGGAGGCCTTTGGCGAGGAAATAATCGCCGGTGAGCACCGCAATCTTCGCCTTCCAAAGCGCAAATATCGAGAAGAACCCGCGCCGGTAGAAACTTTCGTCCACCACGTCGTCGTGTATCAGCGTGGCGGTGTGAAGGAGTTCTATCAGCGACGCCGCCACCATCGTGGAGTCAGTAACGCGCCCCGACACCTTGCACGACAGGAATACGAGCATCGGCCTCAGTTGCTTGCCCTTGGTGCGGAGCAGGTAACTGATTACGAAGTTGAGCATACGGTTGCTCGACCGCATCATCTCTTTGAAATACGGTGCAAACCGCTCCATCTCTTCCTTGATGGGTGCTTTTATTTGGTCTATTGCCGACATCCTTGTTTTTTCGCAAAATTTTGTTTGAAATCAGAAAACAAAGTTATAAATTTGTTTCGACAAAATTACGAATTTCACACAAAAAGCGCACTACGGAATGAAAAAATTATTTTTGCGTCGCTCTTATCGTAAGATTATCGCCCCTCTGCCCGTTGACAAGGACGATTTTTTCGACAAGGTTTGCCGCGCCCTCGAAGGCAGCGGCTTGCGGCGCGTGTCGGATAGCGAGGTGGCTTTTGATGTGAAGAATCGCGTCCTGATGGTGTCGTATGGGGTCAAGATTGATGTGCATCACCGAAGGGTGAAGTACAATTTTGGGTCGGAGGGCATCGTGATGGCGATTATTTTTATGGTGTTTGGCGGAATGTTGCTGTTCAACGGACGGTTTGACACTTATATGTTTTGGGCGGCGGTGTTTGCGGGGATTATTTTTGCTATCAACAATGCCCTTACCATCAGCCGCATTGAGGGTGCGATTAGAAGTTGTCTTACCAAGCCCGAAGACCCACTGCCCATTGAGCCAGACCCTTCGTGCAGCATCACTCAGCAATACACCTGTCCCGCGTGCCATTGTTTTCTCTCCGGTTTTGGCGACGCCTGCCCTGGTTGCGGTATCTCGCTGACTTACAGGCAGGAGAGCGTGAGCAATTACAAGGGGTATAAGTTTAGATATTTTTTTCGGGAGAGGTAGGGGTGAGGGTATTCCCCATCCATGCACAATTTCCCCATATATTATGCGTTTGTATGTTAAATGAACTAACTATAAACACTCATCAATTATGAAGATTAAGTATGATTTATTTATCTGTCCTACGTGCGGTGAGCAAAAGTGTGTGGAGGATTCGGTAGTATGCGAGGATTCGGAGGTAGTGGAATCTATCCCGATTTATGATACAATATCTGAGTCTAAATATTTGCAGAAAATCCGTAAATATAAGTTTTATAGGTGCAAATCGTGCAACGCCTCGATTAAGGTGCAGTCAATTGCTCATACTATAGTTTATATCCTTGGCTGTGTCGCGTTTGTCGTTGGCTTTTTTACGGAGACCTGGCTAATACTTACCGGCGTAGGCGTGGTTATGTTGTCTCCTTTGCTGTTTAATGTCTGGAGCAAAATCACTCGTAAAGATCCTCATACAACGTTTGAAAGAGCCAAGGAGTGTTATGCACTTGTTCCGTATGACATTTCTGAGGCAGATAAGACGGATGAAGCGGAGTAGCCTTGTTATTTTTTTTGATGTGTTATTGCTTGTAATACAACTGGTTACAAATAAATGAAATTTTTTTTCAGATTTTTATTAGGGTAGGGGAGGCTTTTCGTGTTATAGTAATAGGAAACAGGAAAAGCTGACTTACTATATCAATACCTATCGAAAGGGGATTCGCAGTGATGCGCGTCCCCTTTGTTTTTTGTAGTGGTGTGGTGCGCGTTGGTTTCGGCGTTTTTTTGCCATGTATATACAAAAAAACGGACCCCCAATCTTCCGGGTAGTCCGTCTTTTTGTTGCGTAGAAATGAAATGTTGTTGTTCGTTGTAAGTGGGTTAGAACGAGCTAACCTCGGCGGGCTTGTCGATGATATAGACTGTGAAGCAGCCTTTCACCTTTTCGGGACCGCCTTCGGGGATTACGGCTTTCTTCTTCATCTCGATCAGGGTGCCCCATTCGTCATATACCGGTTCTTCGGTGTAGTCCATGTGGTCCTTGATGTCGATCATAAAGGTAAGCCTTGTGGCGTTCTGCGACGTGAAGTCGAAGTACGGATGCACCATTTTGTTGGTCTTTGTATCCATATAGTCTTGGAGACAGGTAGTGCCTTTCTTGGGCTCGTCGTCCACCCTGCCGGGGAGATCCACAAGCACGTTGCCTTCGCCCTCTACTATCTTCACCTGCACTTCGTTGTTGAATACCGGGGATGCGTAGAATTGCACCCTGTATTCCACATTGGCGGCTACTTCGAGCACAAATTTGTATTTGCTGCCCGAATAGCAAGTGGCGCTCTTGGATGCTTGGTTGTATCTGTACGTCGGCGCCGGTGTGCGCGAGTTGAAGAAGTCGGCACAGTTTTGGGCTTCTGCGGCGGCGGGCATCATTGCCGCCACTGTAAGGCCGAGGAGTAAGTTCTTAATCGTTTTCATATTGTGTAAACCTTTTTTACGTTTGTTATATTATGGAAACGGAATAAATAGCGGTTTATTTTGCCGTAACCTATAATAAATGTGAAAATTTAGGCTTATTTGTTGTCTGTGAGGGCCTGGCGAACCTGCGAGATGCGCGCTTTGAGGAGGTTGAAGTTGTCCTCAGTAATCTGGATTTTCTTGTCCTTGCCGATTACGATGGCGTCCTCAGACGACGATTTAGCCTTTGCGGGACCTGCGTCCACGAGGGGAAGACGTGCGTAAGCCTCTTCGATGGGTTTGAGGTCACGGATAGTGGCGGTAATGCCCGGCTTGTCGGTGTGCTGGCTGAGGTATTTCATAAGGCTCGAAAATACGTTCTTCTCGTCTGCCACGTGCTGGATGTTGGGGTCGTTCTCGGAGAATTGCTCGATGGAATTGGTGATGATGTACATACACTCAACCCAGCCGCCTGCCGAAATCTGTGCGATTGTGGAGTTGCGGTTGTTCTTTTCGAGTTCCTTCTTGATGTCGTAGTAGGTATCGTTGGCAATGGCTTTGAGCGAGTCCTTGTTGGAGATTACCTTGTCGATGCGTGAAGTGAGCGCGTTGGTGAAGATGGATTCGAGGCCGATCTGTGTGGATGTCTCCTTGATAGTCTTCAAATACTTGGTAGCGTCAGTATATTCGCCGAATGCAGCGGCGTATGCCATATCTGCCACGTAAACGCCGAAGTTGAGCTCGCGCATCTTGGTGTCAACGTATGTCTCCGCCTTGCTCGTGGGGTTGAGGAGCGCAGCCGAGTATTTCAACTTGTCGGCCGAGAATGCGAAGATGTCCTCGGGAGAGGGGAGGAGGTAGAACGTGGTCTGCTCTTCCTGGGTGGTCTGAGCGGGTGTGTCGGTGGTTGTACCGGTGGTTTGAGTCGTCGTGCTGCCGCCGCAAGCCTGCAACAGGAGCAATGCAGAAGCCGAAATCGCTGCTGCCGTTGTTTTTGATATTAGTTTCATAATGTTTTATTGTATTAGTTTTCTGTTTTTTCGTTTTTAGTTATTACAGTTAATAATTTGCCGCAAAGGTAATGTTTTTTTTGTTAATTATTGCTAAAAAACAATTAATTCTTTGCATTGTCCCATATAAGTTTTTTCCCGAAGCCAAAGCGGTTGTCTGTCAGTTTCATATAATCTGGCTCTATGGCAAGGGTTTCTCCGGGTTTCAGCACCGCGTAAGGGAACCTTTTGATGTAGTTTTTGGTGGCGTCGCGGAGCTGCTCGCCGTCGTAGAATACCGCCTTGCCGGTGATTTGGAGGCCTTGTATCTTGCCTATTTCTTCTGTTTCCAATACAATAGACAATGCCACACTCGGGTTTTGTTGCAATTCCTGGGTGTGGCGTGTGTTTTCGTTGGTCTTTACGATGAATATGTTGCGTGTCTCGTCGTAGGAGTAGAAACAGTTGCAACAATACGGCTGACTCCCCGCTGCTGTGGCGAGGGTCAGCACGTGGTGTTGCTTGATGAAGTCGATGAATTTTTGGTCTATCATAATCAAAAATTATTCGCCGAAGGGGATGCCTGTTTCATTGAAGTCGGTGCGGATGATGGCAAACTCTGTGCGGCGGTTGAGCTGATGGCAGATTTCCTTGTCCTGATTGTTGGGCAGGGCGTTGATGAACTTCTCGGTGAGTACGTCGCCTTCTTTGAGGAACGGGTACTTGGCTGCGGTCTTGGCTGAAACCGTTACAGGGTTGCTCTCGCCCATACCGCGAGACGACAGGCGTTCTGCGCTGATGCCTTTGGAAATCAGGTATTCGACTACCGACTTGGCGCGCTCCTCGGAGAGTTTCATATTGTCCTCGTCGGAACCACGGAAGTCTGTATTGGCACGCAACTCGATGGTAATATTGTCATTAACTTCCAATATCTCAACCAAAACGTTAAGCGAGAGTTTGGATTCCTCGCGGAGGTTTGCCTTATTGAAGTCGTACTCGATGTTTTCGAGCTCAACTACCTGAACGAGCGGCGTCAAGAGGATGGTGGTGTGGAGCGTTGTGTTTTCGGTCAAGCCCTTTGTGGATTCCTTGCTGATGCCTTTGAGGTAGCCCTTGTGCGATGCCACAAACATATAGTCGGTGTTTTCGGAGAGCTTGAAGGTAAATTTGCCTGCGCCGTTGCTCTTGCCGGTCATTTGTGTGCCGTCGGTGCCGGTCATTTGTAC
>JAFXMJ010000054.1 GCA_017530465.1 Bacteroidales bacterium | reverse complement strand
ATTTGGGTGCTTTGAAATACAGTATAATGCCAATTATGCTGTATAAAATGTTGGGTATCCATACCGCCAATAGCGGCGGCAACGTGCTGCCTATCGCAAACTGTGTGAATATCTGCATAAACAGTATGTAACTGAAACTCAATGCCAACCCCAATCCGAGGTTGACACCGATGCCGCCCCTCACTTTTTTGCTCGACAATGTAACGCCTATTAGCGTCAATATAAAACACGCAAACGGGAATGCAATCCTCTAGTAACTCTCCACCTTGAAAGCCACGATGTTTTCGTTGCCGCGTCGCTCCTGTTCGTCGATGTATTCGTGGAGTTCGTCAGAATTGAGGGTTTCTATCTGGTTGATGCGCGAATTGAAGTCTTTGGGTATTATCGCCAACGTCGTGTCCATGCCCTTGCCCGTTACCACAGAATCGCCGTTTGGGGTTATGTAGCGGATGTAATAATTGGTGATGTGCCATTTGCCCTTCGTGGAGTCCCAACGGATGTTGTCGCTCATAAGTTTTTCTTTGAGCACCTTGCCGTCATAGACCTCCCAGCTAAAACGGTTGCCAATGTTGGATGAGGCTACGTAATTCTGCATATAAAGGCGCGTGGAGTCGTTCACCTGTCGGTGGATGTTGCGGGAGGTGTTTACGTAAGCCTTTTTGATGTAAGTATTTTCAAAATTGAGCCTGATGGCTGTGGCTGGCGGCAATACGTATGCACTCAGCACGAACGAAAGCACGGCAAGCACCGCCGCAGATTCAAAGTACGGCACCAGAATCCTCTTGAAACTGATGCCCGCGCTGAGCATTGCAATGATTTCGCTATTGCCGGCGAGCTTGGAGGTGAAGAAAATCACCGATATGAATATGAACAGAAACATAAACATATTGGCGTAGTAAGGCGCAAAGTTCACGTAATAATCGAACACGATGGCCTCAAACGGTGCTTTCTTCTCGATGAAGTCGTCGAATTTTTCCTGGATGTCGAATACGATGACTATCGAGATGAGCAGCACGAGCGAGTAGAAAAACGTGCCGAGGAATTTCCTGATTATGTATCTGTCTAATATCTTAAACATCGATTCAATTTTGAATTACGAATTTTGAATTACGAATTACGAATTTTGAATTACGAATTACGCATTGTTCATTATGCATTGTCTTAAAGCCGTTGCATCATCCTCTTTGCCGCGCCGTCTTTCCAGTCGGCGAAAGTGCCGTCGGCGATGCGTGTGCGGATTTCGGCGACGAGTGCGAGGTAGAATGCGAGGTTGTGTATGCTTGCAATCTGCGCCGCGAGCCTTTCGCCCGACACAACGAGGTGACGCACGTAAGCCCTTGTATAACAATGGTCAACGAAAGACGTGCCGTTTGGGTCGAGTTCGGTGAAATCGTCCTTCCACTTCTCGTTTTTGAGGTTGATGGTGCCTTGGGATGTGAATATCATACCGTTTCTTCCGTTGCGGGTGGGCATCACGCAGTCAAACATATCTATGCCCCTTGCCACACCTTCTATAATATTGGCGGGAGTGCCGACGCCCATCAGGTATCGCGGCTTGTCTTTGGGGAGTATGTTGTTGACTACCTCAATCATTTCGTACATCATCTCCACGGGTTCGCCTACGGAAAGACCGCCGATGGCATTGCCGTCCATTCCCTGACTTGCGATAAACTCCGCCGACTTCTCCCTCAAATCCTTGTACACGCTGCCCTGTACGATGGGGAAGTACGCTTGGGAGTGTCCGTAGAGCGGTTCGCTTTCATTGAAATGCTTGACGCCCCTTGCGAGCCACTTGTGCGTGATGTCGAGCGACTTGGTGGCGTATTCGTAAGTGCAGGGGTAGGGGGTGCACTCGTCGAGAGCCATCATAATGTCGCTGCCGATGGTTCGCTCGATGTCCACGACGTTTTCCGGCGTGAAAAGATGCTTGCTACCATCGATGTGCGAGCGGAAAGTGACGCCCTGGTCGGTGATTTTCCTATTTTCGGCGAGCGAAAACACCTGAAAACCGCCGCTGTCGGTAAGTATCGCCCTGTCCCAGCCAATGAATTTGTGCAGGCCGCCCGCCTTGTGGATGATGTCCATCCCCGGGCGGAGGTACAGGTGGTAGGTGTTGCCAAGGATGATTTTGGCATTGATGTCGTCGCTGAGTTCGCGCTGATGAACGCCCTTGACCGACCCCACAGTGCCTACGGGCATAAAAATCGGGGTCGGAATCTCGCCGTGATCCGTGCTAATGACGCCGGTGCGGGCGTTGGTTTTGATGTCTGTATGTGTTATCTTGAATTTCATGGTGCAAAGTTACAGCAAAAAATTCATTTAAGTAATCATTTTATTTTTTAATAATAAAAAAAGATTGTAATTTTGCGTTAAGATGCAAAATTATTATGATAGAGAACTTAATTGACTTATTATCTGACATTCATTGTTGGCAATTTTGGTTAGTCTGGTCGTTGGCACTGGCCTGGCTTATCGAGATGCTGTATTATCTGATTGTATTCATTAGGGTGGGGCGTAGGAAGAAGCAAGTGCCCTACAACCCCGTAGTGCCCGTGTCGGTGGTCATCTGCGCCAAAAATGAGGCAGAAAACCTCCGTACTCGCCTTGTGCACGTACTCGAACAGGATTATCCCGACTTCGAGGTTGTTGTGGTCAATGACCAGAGCACCGACGATACCGAGATGATACTCGACGAGTACAAGCAGAAGTATCCCAACTTGTATGTGACTGAGATTTCGCACAATACTCAGTTCCGTCAAGGCAAGAAACTCGCGCTCACCATCGGCATCAAGGCTGCAAAACACGAGTGGCTCCTACTCACCGACGCCGACTGTATGCCGGTGTCCAAAAACTGGATACGCACGATGAGCCAGCATTTCACCGATGGCAATGATTTTGTGCTTGGCTACGGCGGCTACGAGGAGCGTCCGGGCTTCCTCAACAAGTTGATAAGGTACGACGCGGGCTTCATCGCGTTGCAGTATTACACCTTCGCAGAGGCGGGTATGCCTTATATGGGCGTGGGACGCAATCTGGCGTACCGCAAGTCGCTCTTTGTAAAGAGCAAGGGCTTTGTCTCGCACTCGCGGCTGATGTCGGGCGACGACGACCTGTTTGTCAACGAGAATGCCCAGAAACGCCGCGTTGCGGTCTCCTACCATCCCGAATCGTTCACAATGTGCGAATCCAAGGAGACCTTCCACCAGTGGAACACCCAGAAGCAGCGGCATTTTTCCGCGTCGGAGCGATACAAGGGCAGCCACAAGGTGCTGCTTGCATTGGAACCTATGGCGAGGAGCTATTTTTACCTTGCGGCGGTGGCTCTGTCGTTTTTTGAGCCATTGTACATCGTAACTGGAACGCTGTTCTTGACGAGATATTTGGTGTTTATATACACCATCTCCAAGGCGGCCAACAGATTCAAGATAAAGGGCGTCAAGGCATTGGCGTTGTTGTTTGACATAATCCTGCCTTATATCAATCTTGTGCAGATGATATTGGGCAATATAAGAAAGGAACGACTGAAATGGAAGTAACCGAAGAATCTACCGAGCAGCAGGGCATGGAGTTTTCTGAGAAGGCCAAGGAAGATCTTGACCTCGTGGAGCGTGCCAAGACGGGCGACCAAAAGGCATACGCTCGCCTGTTGTCTAAGTATAGGGAGTCGATGTTTCACATGATAAGCCGTATGGTGAAGAATGTACATGACGCGGAAGACCTTACCATGGAATCATTCGGCAAGGCGTTCCGCAACCTTGTGTATTACAAGCCGGAGCGGGCGTTCAGCACGTGGCTTTTCAAGATAGCCACCAACAATGTGATAGATTTTATCCGAGGCAAGAGGCTAAGGATGATTTCTATTGACACCGACCCCGATTCCGACGACGGCGTATCGCCCAATATCGGTGTGCCAGAACTCATCGAAAATTCCGACGACCCGGAGGAGCGCATGATTCGCGAACAAAAGGCGGATTATATGTGGCAGATAGTGTCGCAGTTGCATGAAGACTACCGCGACATCACGATTATGCGCTATTTCAAGGAAAAATCCTACACCGAAATTGCCGAAGAACTCGGCATCCCCATCGGCACTGTGAAGGCGCGATTGTACCGCTCTCGCGAGTTGCTGGTGGCGACATTCAAGGATTACAAGGTGAAGAAAGACAGGATTTAGTTGGGAGTCGAAAGATTAAAGATTAAAGTCGAAAGTTGGAAGTAGCATTATGAATTGCGAATTAAAAAAATATTTCCCTGATTTGACCGAGGAGCAGGCTGAGCGTTTTGCGATGCTGGAAACTCTATATCCCGAGTGGAACGAGAAAATCAATGTGATTTCGCGGGCTGACATCGGGGAGCTTGTGGTGCGCCATATATTGCACTCATTGGCGATTGCAAAGTTTAATCTTTTGGAACAGTCGCGAAATATCCTTGACGTGGGTACTGGCGGCGGATTCCCAGGGATTCCATTGGCGATTATGTATCCCGACAAGAAGTTTACGTTGATAGATTCTATCGGCAAGAAGATTACTGTGGTCAATGACGTCATCGCCCGCCTTGGACTCCAAAACGCCCGTGGCATTCAGATTAAGTCAAATATGTTTAAGGAGCGGTTTGACACCATTGTGAGCCGAGCCGTGACAGCTTTCCCAAATTTCGTAAGGCAGACCCGCGACAATCTCATCAAGGGTGGCAATGCGCGTATCGTCTATCTAAAAGGCGGCGATTTTGCCGAGGAGATAGCCCCATTCGCCGACAGGTGCAAGGTTTATAATATCCCAGATGTCTTTGATGAGGAGTTTTTTGAGACTAAAAAGGTGATTGAATTTTCAGTAGTCGATAAAAAAAGTTGAGTCGGGTTCGTCGAGGTATTCGCCGGGGAAATATAATGTGTCCCATCTCTGCAAAGAATCGCGCATACTATTGAGCGTCGAGTCCATTTCGTTGTATTTCTGTTCGAGCTTGTTGATGGCGGTGTGGAATGCAATTATTATAATTGTTGATGCAATGAAACTAATGCCCGATATTATCGTGCCAACTATTGGCATTGCCAGCGGCTTGCCTTCCTTTTTCTGATTGACCCATGATATGATGCCACACGTTAGGCCTGCCGCCGCAAGCACCCACGTAAGCCACGGGATGCAGAGCGTAAATAGCAATGATATCAGTCCTACTGTGATTGATACTATGCCAAGTACAAAGTTTGGGTCGTTGCCGTTGTTGTTGTAGCCTTGCTGCTACATCCCGTAGTTATTTTCCATATATATATTATATAAGGTGTGGTATTATCTATTTTCCAATGCTTCTACACGCTTGAGGAGTTGCTCGAGGGTGGATTTGAGCTGCTCGTTTTCAGATTTTAGCAATTCGATTTCCTCTTGCTGTGTCTTGATAGCCTCTGTCAATACAGGGATTACACCTGAGTAATTGACGGTCTTGAAGCCGTTGCTGTCGGTGCCAACGAGGTCGGGGAATACTTTTTCAATTTCTTGGGCGATGAAGCCGTAGTGGAGACGGTTGTCGGAGGATTCCTTCCAGTTGAATGTCACGCCACGGAGTTTCAATACGTTGTTGAGTGCGCCAGTCATCGTGTTGATGTTGGTCTTGAGGCGTATGTCGGAGCTTGGGTTGAATTCTTTTGCGGTTACATTGCCTTCTTTGTCGATTGTGAAGATGTTTTTTGGTTCATCCTTTGTGCCGAAGGCGACGATGAATTTGTATTTATTATAATTCTCTATATTTGTTTTATTGTATTTGCCAAAAATGTATTGGTATTCGTATTCCGCAGACAGCCCACTACCGAATAGGCCGCAGTGGTTGGCTGATGCCTTGCTTCCGTTGCCAATCACGATGTCACATACACCGAATGCGCTTGCGTTGACGCCGTTCACATCCGCCTCATCTATCTTGCTGCCCATTATAATGCTGTTTTTTGAGCCATTGCTTATAGAGCCGTTGCCAGCTATTACAGCCACACCGTCCACGTCGCCTTCTGAACCATTGCCGAGCGCGATAGATGCGGTGGATTTTATCCTATTGACACTGCCGCCGATTGTGATGCCTCTTGCGTTGAATAGGGTGTTGTTGGTGCCGTCTTGTATGTGTAGCATAGCTTTTGGCTCGCTTGT
>JAFXMJ010000497.1 GCA_017530465.1 Bacteroidales bacterium | reverse complement strand
GTTTTTCCTCCATAAATTTCATGGCGGGCAATAGGTCTGCCATTGGGCGGCGGATGCGGTGTCCGGGGATTGCAATGCCCTTGAAACCACGTGAATACAAGGCCTTTACGTCGTTCACAATATCGTCGGCAGAGATTTTCTTTTCTGCGTCGGCATTTTCGAGACCGAGGCGCGGCATACCGCAGACGAAGAAACGGTTTGGATATTTCGACGCCACTTCTGCGAGGTAGTCGTTTTGGTAACCGTCGATTACTTCCTGCACCACAACCGCGCCGCCAACTTGCGCGTAGTCCATGTTGGCAATGAAAATTTCGGCGGTGTTTCTGCCGTCTGCCATGAAGGGCGGCAACATTTGGCGTTCTCCGTCAAAAAACATCGAGCGTCCGCGTGTAGTGGTGTAGAGGTGCGTTCCATCCACTACGGTATCCTGTTTGAGCCAAAGGTGGCTGTGAGAGTCTATTATTTGCATAGTCAGTTTGTTATTATGCCGCCTGACGGCGGGGAATTTATCAAAATTTATTTCAAAATTATTCAAAATTGGTTCTCGTTGGTTTTCAACTTTGATTTTTATAGTAATCGTATTTTTTCAATTTTGCCGGTTTGAGGATTGCGCTCATACCATTCGGAGAAAAGGCTTTCAGCACCGAAATTAATCACCATACCAAATGGTTTGTGAGTCAAGTTCATATAATTCCACAATTGTTTACGATGATTTGCGTCAACAAAAGTTACTGATTTGAGTTCAACAATGATGTCGTCATTAATCACCAAATCCATACGGTAGGTTTGGTCAAGTTGTACATCATCCCAAAAAATTGGAAGAAAAACCTGACGTTCAACCTTATAACCCATTTTGTCCAATAGGTATCTCATCGCCGCCTCATACGCTGACTCTAATAATCCTGGTTTATACTTGGTATGTACTTTCATTGCCACACCTGTTATCTCCCGGAAAAAAGAGTATTTCTTGTTGTGTTCCTCTATTAAATCCATATTATATTTATTTATAATAGTTTACATTATCTGTTTTATTCTTACAATTTGATAATTTTGAAAAATTTTCTTTTAAATTTTGTGAAATTTCTGGCCGTAAGGCCACGATTTTAATCCAACCGCCTGGCAGTGGGAAATTTTTCAAAATTTGTTTCAAAATTATTCAAAATTCGGTTTATAATTTTGAAAAATTTTCTTTTAAATTTTGTGAAATTTCTGGCCGTAAGGCCACGATTTTAATCCAACCGCCTGGCGGCGGGAAATTTTTCAAAATTATTCAAAATTCGTCAGTTATAGCGTTACTCCTGTTTTAAAAATTGCTATTTCGCGGTAGCCATTGCGCTCGTTGTTGACGGGGCTGCCACTTGCCTTTTCGATTACAAAATCAATGAACCGTGCGGCGACTGTCTCCATCGGCTCGCCCTCGGCAATCACGCCCGCATTGAAATCTATCCAGTTTGGCTTGGCGGTATGGAGGGGTGTATTTGTGGAGATTTTCATCGTGGGTACCATCGTGCCAAACGGAGTGCCGCGTCCCGTGGTAAACAGCACCATCTGACAGCCGCTCGCCGCCAATGCTGTGCTTGCCACAAGGTCGTTGCCGGGTGCTGAGAGGAGGTTAAGTCCGTGGGTCTTAACTGTTTCGCCATAGCGGAGGACGTCGCGAACGGTGCTTTTGCCGCATTTTTGGGTGCAGCCGAGCGACTTTTCTTCCAACGTGGATATGCCGCCCGCCTTGTTGCCCGGCGACGGATTTTCATATACGGGCTGATTGTTGGATATGAAGTATTGCTTAAAATCGTTGATGAGGGCTACGGTTTTCTGGAAGATTTCCTTGGATTCGCAACGGTTCATCAGTATCGTCTCCGCGCCAAACATTTCGGGCACTTCGGTTAAGACCGTGGTGCCGCCCTGAGATACAATCCAATCGCTAAAAACGCCGAGCAACGGGTTTGCCGTGATGCCCGACAAGCCGTCTGAGCCGCCGCATTTTAAGCCCACGCGCAATTCCGAAACGGGTACTTCCTCGCGCACATCTTGGCTGCATACGGCAAAAATCTCGCGCAGAAGTCTTAATCCGTATTCCACCTCGTCGCCGTCGGTTTTCTGTGCTTCAAACATTTTAATGCGGCTGTCGTCCACCGGGCCGATGAGTTGGCGTAGGGCGGAGAGTTGGTTGTTTTCGCAGCCGAGACCCACCAAAAGCACTCCGCCCGCGTTGGGATGGCGCACCATGTTTCGCAAGATTTTGCGGGTGTTCTCGTGGTCGCAGCCGAGTTGCGAACAACCGTAATTGTGTGGGAACGACACTATTGCATCCACGCAACCTTCGCGCCCGGCAATTTCGACGCGGAATCTGTCGGCAATCTTTTGCGCTATGCCGTTCACGCAGCCCACAGTGGGTATTATCCACATCTGATTCCTTACGCCCACAGAGCCGTCTGCGCGTCTAAAACCTTTGAAAGTGCGCTGCATAGCCGCCGGAGCAATGTCTGTGAGTTTGGGCGTGTAAGTGTAGTCTGAAATGCCTTCGAGGTTGGTTGTCAGCGTGTTGTGGTCGATATGTGCGCCGGGTTCCAC
>JAFXMJ010000496.1 GCA_017530465.1 Bacteroidales bacterium | reverse complement strand
TTTAACGCAAATATATCCATTTTTGTTTGAATTTTCAACATAATTTTTCACATTTTTTTTATCAAAATTCCAACTTTGTGATAATTAAGGTCTTAGCATCCTTCAAAGGGCGCATTTTGCCGTGTTCGCAGCCTATCGCCCAGCCCAAATCGAGGCTCATAGAGCCAGTTTTCAACCCTATGCCCGCACCAAATCCGCACGGCGAATCGTCAAACGTACCTTGCACGGCTCTGCAATTATAAAATGATTGGTCATAAAATATCTGCACCGAAAATCCGTCCGCCAATAGCAGCCTGAATGTATTGCACACCGACATTAATCCCGTGGCGCGTAATTCATTGTCCATAAAGCCCCTCAGACTACCCACACCGCCCAGAGGGCTGCACTCGTGGACGTCGGGCTTGTCGGCGAAATACATTTGCCTTGCCGTCAATGCGCCTTCGTACCGCGCCCACCTTCCTATCGGCAGCCAACTTTCCACCGACGACGACACTTCGGCTGCCGAGCCGCTGCCGCCGTCGATACGCCGCGTACCGCCCGACGCCGATACTTCTATATTAATATGTGTACCGTTAATAGTAGTTTTGTGGCAACCAAGAGCAATGCCATAGAGCGCAGTGCGGGCGTCGCCGACGTGATTATCGTCATTGCCATCAACGGTAGAAATAAGCCTGCGCACATCCGCCACCGCACGCGCCTCCCAATCCGGCGACAACGCCAAGCCAAGCCCCGCCTTCATCTGCGCAGTCAGGCAACTTGTATCCGTTCTCACGATATTAATACCAAAATCAGGCGTCACGGGCATATTGAAGGCGTATGGCCAACGCACCTGCAAATCAAGCATTTGCGACCTTCGGTCATAACCATTCCAAGCAAACCGAAACCTCTCGCCGTGTCCAAAATTGTTGCGCAAATCAGCCAAGGCATTGCCGGTAACGAAATATTTGCCGTCATAATTGTCGCGATTGAGTGCGACGCCAGCACCCACAGAATTTGCGCGACGTTTTTCGAGATACAGATACACATCAGCCGCACCGCCGGGATGAAATTCCACCTCGGCATCCTGTCTAACAGCCGCCGCGCCGCCCGCCGCCACACGCCGCGCCGCCATCCCTACCCTACTCTCGCTATACACCGCGCCGGGCGCAAGTCCAGTCACTGAATATATATAATAAGGTGACACGCCCGCGCCGCCGATGATATAGACGTTTTCGATATGATACAATTGTGATAGCGTGGTAGTGCAATATACATTCACCCGCCTGCCCGACACCACCGCCGAATCAGCCACGACACTCGCAAATGGATACCCACGGTCGGCGTGTCGCATCACGAGCGAGCGGCACGCGGCACGTATTGCGGAGGTGTCATAATGCCTCATCACCATCGTCTGACCATACGACGAGCCACTTGCAGATACCAAAACCACAACAAAAAAGCGGAATATCCATTTTTTTAACATATTTTTTCTACTTATTTCGTTTTTTATTTGATAATTTGCAAAAAAATTATAACCTTTGTATCATTATTCAGACATTAACCGTTAAAAAACATAAAGAAATGGCAAATAACACACTACTCAATGGCAAAGTAAAATGGTACGACACCACCAAAGGCTTCGGATTCATCGAAGGCGAGGACGGTCACGACATTTTTGTCCATTACACAGGCGTACCTAACGTCAACAACAAGAAAGTAACGCTTCTTGCAGACCAGCGCGTAACATTCCAAATCACCGAAGGCAAACGCGGTCCACAGGCCACCAATGTTGCAGTTGCCAAATGAGCGCGACACTGCAAGCCAACCCACTTAAAAAAAACGCCACCGTGCAAAAGATTGTCCGGCGGCGTTTTTTTTATCATCTTTTCAATACAACGAGATACGCTCTATTTGTGGGTGAGGATTACGTCACATTCGGGGAAACGTTTTACAAACGATGTCGAGAATGCATCGATTTCTTTTTGCTCCACATCGAGATTGCGACCGCGAAGGAATTTAAGGCGGTTGTGCGAGGTGAGGTAATCAAAGCTTGCAGCCGAAATTTTGGTGCTGGAGCAGTCAAGCTCAGTGAGTGTGCGCACATTCTGCAACGGACGGAGCGTCGAAACCCTCGTATCGGCAATGTTGAGCACTTCAAGAGCCTTCATATTCTCGAGGGGCTTGAGGTCGCTGATGTTGGTCTGCGAGCAATTGAACTCGGCGAGCTGTGTAAGCTTCTGGATGCCTTCGAGCGAGAAGAGGCTCTGGTTTTCCGAGAGGTCGAGGTAAGTAAGGCTTTTGAGTTCGCCGATGGTGCCGAGCTTATTGATGGTGCAGAAATGAGCATCGAGCTTGCGGAGTTTTTTGAGGTATGTGAGCGGTGCGAGCGACTTCACCATAGTGTTGCCGCAGTTGACGCTCTCGAGGTTTACGAGACCGGCGATAAACTCAAGACTGTTGAGGTTGTCGTTGTTGGAGCAGTCGAGAGTCTTGAGGCCAGTGAGGTACTGGATGCCGTCGAGCGACTTGATGCTGGTGTTGGAGCAGTCGAGCATAGTAAGGTTGGTGAGACGCTTGAGCGGTTTGAGGTCTGTGATGCCCTTGTTGCCACCACATTCCATATTCTCACACAATACAATCATGGCAAGCTGCTCGTCGGTGGGCTCCACGTCCTTGCCCTTGAGCTCCTGGTCACGGAACACCTTTTTCCATGCGGGGGATAGCGAGTTCCACCACTCGCGATTGTCATCCTGAGCGAATGTCTGGGCACTAAAAGCAAACATCAGCACCGCAACTATCGCAATTCTTGTTATCAGATTCGTTTTCATTTTTATGATCTATTTTTATATGATTAGTATAATTAAATCAAAACAGCGTCGGACTATTGTCCTGGACAGGCGCAGCAGGCACTTCAAACAGGGTCGGATAGTCTTCGTCAAATTTTTTCAGTACGGCATACATCACCGTCTCGCGAAGGAATCTTGCCTTGTTTTTCACCTTGTATTTCTTATAATACTTCATCAACGCCTTCATCTCCAAGTCGTTGAGCCTGAATGTAAGACGATGCTCTCGCAGCAGATGCTCCTTGTCCTGCTCCGATTTCTTGCCCCGTGATGCTTTCGTTACCGCCATGTCTTTGTCATATAGATGATTGTTGTTAGTTCTTTTTCTACAACGAACGTTACCAAATCTGCAAATATTGCGCCAATGGCAATATGCGTTGTTACCGACTGCAAAATTAAGCCATATCGCGGAATTTCAAAACTTTTTTGACATTTTTTCTATCCGCCACAATAGCCAAAGCATCGAAAATGTTGCCACGGCACTCATCAAGACAGCCCACCAAGTCTCCATCCATTGCGGCTGCTGCACATCGGAACCGCATCCCAACGTTACTGCAATCATATTGTTGACGAAATGAGCCGCGATTGAATACCAGGCATTGCCGGTTATCAACAAAAACATACCAAGCACCACACCAAGCACCATCCTCGGCAGGAATCCAAAAAACTGCAAGTGCAACGCGCTAAAAAGCACCGCCGTCAATACAACAGCCCAAACGCCACGGATACGGGTCTTGTCGCCGAGAAGCCTCGTCTGCATCCCCACCCTAAAATACATCTCCTCGCACAATCCTGGCAAGAACGCAAGCACGACTATATTGACTATATAATTAAGTGTGTCAGGCGATGCGGTGAATTTTCTGACAATGTCTGCCGCCGACTGCTCACGCTCGCGCATCCAATTCTCAACATCCGACATACAATCGGGCAGCTTCATCCGCATATTGACCTCTTCGAGCCACGAGACCATTGGCTCGGATACGATGATAGCCACAATGCACACCAGCAACGGCAACAATCGCGGCGGCTTGGAGAGCATCAGATTGTCACGCAGCGAGCCTTCGCAGCACAATTTCACCATCAGCACCGGCGGCAATAGGAACAGTCCTACCGACAAAATAGTCTGCAAAAACTGCATCACAGGCACAGTCTGGCTTGCCAACGCCTCGCGCCCAAATATGAAGTAGGCTATAATTTCGCCCACGATGATGGCTCCGAGCATCAGGAATACCGTCAATGTCAAAAGGACGAACAGCCTGCCCCAGAAGCCCATTTGTACAAAATACTTCTTCATTTTGAAAAAAATTTTTGCAAAGGTCAATTTTTTTTGTTAAATATGCAACAGGAAATCTCAATTTTGATTAATATTGCAATTAATTTAACAAACAATCAACAAACTATACAAAATGAAAAGAATACTTATCATTGCAACACTTATTATAATGTCGTTGCAGACAATGGCACAGCGCGGCGGCGAGCCCAACTGGATTTCAATCGCAGGAAAAGTGGGCTTCGGCACTTCAATAATGTTAAGCGAGCAGATCAGCGACGACGAAAATGTAACCGCCAACTACCTCTCCCCCGCTTTCAGCATTGGCGGAAGGCTCGGCGTGGTGTTCGTGGACAAGATTGGCGTGTCTGTGGAATACCTCGCTTCCAACTTCCAAAACAAGTACGAAGTCAAGATGCCGCTACTTAACCAAAAAAACAACACCAACCTCAGATTCAAGTCAGGCGACATTCTCATCCTCGCCCGCTACACCGGCGAATACGGATTCTACGCCGAGATTGGACCAAAAATCACCTCGGCAAAAACCATACAGTACGAAGTGGAGTCGGGTCCCACATTCGACCTCACCAACTGTTTCAACGGCAAGTTCAACAGCATCGTGTTTGGATTTGGCTATGCAGTGGTCAATGCCGACAGGGTGCAGGTATCGCTTGGCGCGAGGGTGGCATATTGCTCCAAAAACATCATCAAACAGACAAGCGGGCTCGAACGCACAGGCTTCGAGAAATATATGGCGATGGAAATGAAACCATTTAGCGCACAGATAATGGTGGACATCAATTACCATTTTGCGCGTTTTGGCTCGGCGACCTGCGACAAGCAAAAAATCATCTTCTTCAAATAATGCAAATCACAACACCTAATATAATATAGTATGACAAAAGAAGAACTATACGCACTCGACTTCAACGTGAAGACTTTGGGCGAATGTAAGATACCTTCGATGCTCAAGCTCTCCGAC
>JAFXMJ010000495.1 GCA_017530465.1 Bacteroidales bacterium | reverse complement strand
GTCGGCAAAACATCCGCCTGGCCACCTCAATACGGGGATTTGGAGGTCTTTCAATGCGTTGAACACGTCGGTGCGGTAGCCGTCTTGGTTGGGGATGTTGCTGTTTTTGCCCACCCAGATGCCGTCGTAGATGCAGCGTCCGAGGTGCTCGGCAAACTGCCCATAGATTTCGGCGGGGATTTGGAATTCTTCTTGTCCGTCGGTCAGGAGCTTGGTCTGAGCCGACGACGACAGCGTGAGCGCGAGTGCTGCGCCAAATAGTAGTTGTCGTTTCATTATTTGTTACTGGTTTTTGATGTTAATATATATAAAGGTGTAGCGGATAATCCGTCAGGTGCAAAGTTAATATTATTTTGCGAAATATTTGCATTTTGTCTGGTAATAGTTTATATTTGCAATTATTGTCACACATTATATATATAAGGTATGGGAAATTTTGACAATGACATCAATGAGCTGTACAAGCGGCTCGACCTTTATATAATGCGCAATTATGAACACCCCGTGGAGCGTCGGCGTGCTAAGTCGGAGTCTGGGGGGAAGTTTATGCGCAAGATGGCGGCGGAGGCTTGTTGTGAAGCAGAGCCTATTTTGGAAGATGCATGCTTCTGCCGTCTGCCTAATGGCTTTGAGGATGCGGTGCTCGACCGTCTTGAAGATTCGTTTGGCACGTTGCTTGTGAAGACCATCAACAAGAAGGGGCTCGTGAATGCCGATGTCTATAAGGATGCCAACATCGACCGCCGGCTTTTTTCAAAGATTATCTCCAATGAAGGCTATTCGCCCACGAAAGGCACGGTGCTCGCATTGGCGATTGCATTGAAGCTAAACCTCGACGAGACCACATCCCTGCTCAAAAGTGCGGGCTATGCACTCTCACATTCGTCGAAATCTGACCTCGTGGTGGAGTTTTTCATCACCAATATGGGCGGACATTATAATATAGATGTGGTCAATGACGCCCTCGAGCATTTAGGACAGCCCATACTTGGCAGTCGATTGTATTAGCAATACTTTGTAAATCAACATCGTACAGCCAATGCAAAATATTTTTCAAAAAAAAGTTAATTTATTTTGCGGAATAGAAAAAGATTTCGTATATTAGCATAGACAAATGAAAGAAGAAATCGACAGGTTCAGGGATTATCTGCTGCACGAAAGACGATACAGTGCACACACCGTCAAGGCGTACATCACCGATATGGAAGCCTTCGCGGAGTACTGTATGGAGGCTACCCAGCAGGACACCTTGTCGGACATCGAGCCAAAGACAGTGCGCCGATGGGTGATGGCACTCAAGGCGGCTGGTCTCAACGCCACAAGCATCAACCGCAAGATCTCCACAGTGCGGGGGTTTTACAAGTGGATGCTCAAGAAGGATCTTATATTGCGGAGCCCTGCGCTGGGCGTCAAAAACCTCCGCAAGCCGAGACGCCTTCCCGAATTTGTGACGGAGGATAAGATGGCGGACATCCTTGATGATGATGCGGCGTTTGCCGATAGCAAGGATGGAAGCCGCGACAGGCTCATTCTGGAGCTCTTTTACGACACTGGCATCCGCGAGACCGAGCTTATTGAGCTCAAGTGCGGCGACGTCGATCTTGCAAGGCGCACGATTACCGTGTATGGCAAGGGAGGCAAGATGCGCATGGTGCCGATAAGCGAATCGCTTTGCCAAAGGCTCGCCGCGATAATGACATCGCCCGAGGAGAGTCTCTTCAAAACCGACAAGGGAGCCAAGATGTACCCGAGGCTCGTGTACAGGATAGTGCACAAGTACCTCGAACCGGCTAAGGCGGTCTCGCAAAACAGCCCGCACACGCTCAGGCACAGTTTTGCGACGGCGATGCTCAACAACGGTGCGCCGATAGAGGCCATCAAGGAGCTGCTCGGGCACGCCAACCTGACGGCGACGCAGATATACACTCATACCACGTATGAGAAACTGAACAAGATTTACAAACAAGCTCATCCAAGAGCGGAAAACTAATTAATAACTAAACTAACAGGAGGACAATTTATGAATGTTACAATCGAAGCAATCCACTTCAATCCTGCTGCAAGCCTCGAGGAGTTCATCCAAGAGAAGGTGAGCAAGCTCTCGCAGGTAGCGGACGACATCATCAAGGCGGAGGTTTTCCTCTCGCTCGAGCGTTCGCAGAGCGTCAACTACGACAGCAAGGTCGCAAAAGTGCGGATCGAAGTCCCCGGCGGAGCGATTTTTGCTGAGAAGAGATCGAAGTCATTCGAGGAGTCAACTGACACAGCCTTAGAGGCTTTGCGTGTCCAGTTGCTCAAGCGCAAAGAGAAGCAGATGTAACTTTTGAAAAAAAGTTGAAAAAAAGTTGCAAAAAAATTTGGTGGTTCCAAATAAAGTATATAATTTTGTGTCGTCAAAAAACAAAGAGGTTTGCTGATTGGCGACACAAAATTTTTGACGGAAGTTCTTCGACAGATTACAACGTTCAAGCAATAAAATGCCGGCGTAGCTCAGTTGGCCAGAGCAGCTGATTTGTAATCAGCGGGTCGGGGGTTCGAATCCCTCCGCCGGCTCCAACCCATGGTTCGGCAAGATGCAGATACTATCAAAATACCATGGGAAGTTCGTATAGTGGTCAATTACGGGAGACTGTAAATCTCTTGCTTCGGCTTCGGTGGTTCGAATCCATCACTTCCCACAAGATACAACGCGGGAATAGCTCAATTGGCAGAGCGTCAGCCTTCCAAGCTGAAGGTTGCGGGTTCGAGACTCGTTTCCCGCTCAAAAAAATGTTCGGAACAAGTTTCCGATTCAACGCCGAAGTAGCTCAGTGGTAGAGCACT
>JAFXMJ010000494.1 GCA_017530465.1 Bacteroidales bacterium | reverse complement strand
GCGTTGTTTTTGAGTTGGAGCTGATGATAATCCTTGGCTTTTTCGAGGGCGATGCTCAGGTACGAGGCTATCATACGGATATTGGCACGGTCAGAATTGGTGTAGGCGTCCTTTGATTGACAACCGATGGTAAGCACGCCGTTTGGTTTGGACGCCTCGCGCAGGGGCAACACGAACAACGTGCCAAATTTCTGCTCGCCAACAACGTGAAAACGCGACTTTTCGACGTCGGAATGGTTGCTGCACTCGCCAGAATAAGCATCCTCGTTGCTGCGGAAACACATAGCCTCTGTACATTCGTCATAAATGTCTATCTGCACAGGATCCACTTGCTGACCGTTGAGGTAGATATAATTAAATTCTATCGCGTCCTTGGAGTGGATGTATTTGCCGATAGCAAACAAGTCCATCTTCACCATCATCTTGATGTGGTTGTAGGCAGTCATAATGATGGTAAGCGTGTCAAACGAACTTGTAATCTGACGGCTGAGGTCGTTGAGGATGAGGGTGCTGTTGAGCGACTTCTCCACTTCCTCTTTTTGGATTTCGAGGGAAACATTTGCCATCACGAGGTCTTCGGTGCGCTTTTTTACGGTCTGTTCGAGGTCTTTCTCGCGCCGCTTGTTGCGGCGGCTGCGTATCCAAATCAACACTCCTACAAATCCCAACAATACCAACGCCGCAAGCGAAATCATCAATGGATGCCGCCACAATGGCCTCTGCACGATGATGCGCAGCGGACGCACCTCAGATTCCACGCCGTCGGCATTGCGGCTCTTAATCATAAATACATAATTGCCGTAATCGAGATTGGTGAACACAGCCTCGTGCCTCGTGCCGATGTCAACCCAACGCCCACGCTCGCCATTCGCTTGGAGCATATACGAATATTTGTTGCCCCCCTCGCTGACGTAATTGAGGGTGGCAAATTGTATGATTATCGTCTTGCCGCGCTTGCTGTCGAGTTCGATGCGGTCGGTGGCTTCGGGAGCCTTGTCGCTGAGGATGGTGTCGAGCTGACGCTTGTTGCGCTCGTTGTCGTCGTATTCGAGCATCAGCCTTGTGATGGTAGGCATAGGCAGGAGCGAATCTACACGTATCTCCGACGGATTGAAATACGTGAAGCCGTTGGACGCGCCAAAATACATCGTGCCGTCCTTGTCCTTGAAGGCTGAACGTTGCAGAAAATTATCAGCCAACATTCCGTCCGAGGAAAGGTACGTCCTCAATACGACGCCTTTTTTCGGGTCAAATTTTGATATGCCTTTTGCCGTAGATACCCACAGGTAGCCGGTCTTGTCGTCGGACACGATGCCTTGGATTACGTCGCTGAGCAGCCCGCAGTCGGTGTCGTAGGTGGTGAATTTGCCCGTAGATATGTCAAAAAGATTGAATCCTGCGTTGGTGGCTACCCAAATGCGCCTCTTGCTGTCGATGCAAAAATTAACCACCCAATTGTGGCTCAGGGACGTAGAGTCGTAGTCGTCGCTTTCATAATTGACGTAAGTGCGGTTGGCGGGGTCATAGACCGAAAGCCCTTGATATGTACCGATGAGGATTTTGCCTTCGTATTCAGCGAGCGAAATGCCCCAAACACTTGCAATCGAGGAGCCGTCGGCACCCTTGTTGACATTGCGAAAGATGCCCTTGTCGGGGTCTTCGAGCAGGTAGAGGCCGTCGCCATTGGTGAGCACCCAAATGCGGTTTTTGCTGTCGCAGAGCAACGATACGGTGTGGTCGCTTTGGAGTGCGTTGGGATTGTGGCGGTCGGCGCGGTATTCGTCCACTGTTTTCAAGTCTGGATGGATGCGCGTAAGGCTTCGATTGTAACCGCCATTATAACAATACCCATTCTTATCAAACACTACGGCGTGCACCGACGACATCGCTATCTTGCCGCCCTTGGATTCCTTGGCGTCAAACACTGCCAACGGCGTGGCATCGTACTTGCGCCAAAACGTAACACCGCCATTGTAAGTGCCTATCGCGATGGTGTCGCCCCGCGAGGCAAAGGCTGATACAAACCTCTTCTCTGGTATCACAGCCGACGATGTGCTGTACATATTGTGGAATCCTTTTTGGGTATGCAACGACGTGTAAGACAATCCCTTCCACGTGCCAAACCACAAAAGTCCCTGCTTGTCTTCACAGATGTCGGCGGTAGTGGGCGAATTGATGTAGAAGGGCGAGCGCGTGGGCGACGAAATGATTTTTTGCAAGTGACGCGACCCTTTTTCGCATTTGAACAATCCCTTGCTCATAGTGCCAATCCACAATGTGCCCTGGCTGTCCTTGAAAAGGCTTCGGATGTCCAGCTCGGGCAGGGTCTCGATGTTGTCGGCATCAAAATCGTGAAAAACTCCTTTATTTTCGTCATAGACAATAAGCCCGTTGTCGCCGCCAAAAAAATAATTGCCGTCGCCATTGTCGAGGAAACAGTAACTGCCTTTGGTGGGTGTGCGGTCGCCGAGGTCGCCGCAAGGGATGGCGCGGAGGGTCTCGCCGTTGATGTCAACCTTATAAATAGTGTTTTCCTTTTCCGACAACATCCAAAAACAGTCGGCGGAGTCCTTGTGGCAGTAGCGAATTTCGTGATTGCGGAAAAAAACATTGAACACTGGTCTGAACGAGCCTGACGCGGATTCGTATTTGTGCAAGCCGTGATATTGCGAAAAATAATAGGTGTTGTTGTCGTTGTCAACATACAGATTGTCAGCCTGATAACTCTTGGCGTTGACCACGCCCACAGAGCCGTGCCGTGGTATAAACGTGAAGCGGTCGGTATAAATGTCAAATCTTGAGACGCCCTTTTCTGTTGCAATCCAAATGTTGTCGTCCAAATCGCGCTTGATGTCCGCTACAGAATTGCCGATGGCGGTATTGAGGGTGCTCTTATATTTAGACGACGACATCTGCACAAACGAAAGTCCGTCGTAACGCTCCAAACCGGTCTTGGTGCCTATCCAAACATACCCAAACGCATCCACTTCAATACAAGTAACGACCTCGTTGCTCATACCGTTTTGCTCATCTACGGAATGAAACATCATCTCACACTGCGCCCTTGCGACAGCCGCCGCAAGCGTCGCCATAATCATTATACTAATTGCAAATATTTTGGTCTTGTGATGCGTCATTATCATATACCTCCCAATTACAAAGGTACTTCAATTCTTTCAAAAATCATACAAAAAAGGCAATTATTTTTTATTTTTTTTGTTGCAGAGGTAAACGCCAACAATCGTAATAGCGCAGCCAGCCACGGCGTACATAGTTATAGTTTCGTCGAGGACAATAGCGGCGGTTATCAATGCCACTACGGGGTTGAAATACAGATAATTGGAGGCTACAACTATCCCAATACGCCTTATTACCACATTCCAAAGCAAATAGCATCCGAGCGACGCGCCAAGCGACAGAAATACAACGTTGAAAATCACTTCGGGCTTGCCCATTATCTCCATATCGATGCCAAAAGGTTCGTACAGAAAATACGGCAACATCGTTATCACGCCCCAAAAGAATACTTTCCTCGTGATCTCCAACGAACTATACCGCTGCTCCATCACCCTCAGCGCAATAGAATACACGCTCCAACACAACGCCGAAGCCAAACTCAGGATGAATACTATCGGATTGTCGGCCAATACGAAAATGCCGTTGAACACCACCAAAGCCATACCCGTAAGAGCAATGGCGGAACCGATGGCAAAATGATTGCCGAGCCTCTCGCCGCGCCACACGAGGCGGCTCACAATTGCTGTCAATACGGGATTTGCGCAGACGATGAGAGCCACTGTCGAGGAAGCGGAGGTGATATTGACGGCTGTATTTTCAGCGAGGAAGTACAGGGAGCCGCCGGTCAATCCGAGCAGCACAAAGAGCAGTTCGTCGCGCCAACCTTTGAACCCCACGCAGCGAATCGCAAACGGCAGCATAGCCAAATACGCTATCGCAAACCTGATGGTCATAATTTCAGCCGGCGACATCCCGGCATTGAGCAGCACCTTGCTCGAAGCGAATGTAGAGCCCCACACCACCGACGCAAAGAGCGCAAGCAGATGGAACGGAAGTTTTGATTTGATAGACATAATGATTATTTTGCGGACACAAAATTATATATGTGTTTCCAATTTCGCAAAAAAAATCGACCCCTGCCGCAAATTATTCGCAAAAAAACAAAAAAAATCCCTCAAAAAATTTCTAAATATCGAACAAAACCCTTATCTTTGCGCCCGATAAACAAAGAACAAAATGAATACACGCTTCAACGCATATTATTACGGCTTTTACTTTACTTACTTTGGAAACGAGGTGAGGCAGTAATTCTATGTTTTAAGGCAACAAAAGACAAGATACACGAGCCTCACCTGAAATACAAGGTGGGGCTTTTTTATTATTAACAATCAACAATATGAAAGTAGCGATACAAGGAGTGCGCGGCGCGTTCCACGAGGTGGCGGCCCGCGAATACTTCTCAGACAAGGACATCGACATCGTGGAGAAGATGACATTCGAGGAAGTGCTCAACAGCGTCGAAAACTGCGAAAACGACTACGGCCTCATCGCCATCGAAAACACCATCGCAGGCACCATCCACGCAAACCTCAACCTCCTCAGGCGCAAGGAAGTGCGCATCTGCGGCGAGATTTTCATCCGCATCCGCCAAAACCTCGCCGTAGTGCCTGGCGTAAAAATCGAAGACCTCGAAGAAGTCCGCAGCCACTATATGGCAATCAACCAAACAAGGCAGTTTTTCCGTCAGTATCCACACATCAAACTCGCCGAATGTCCCGACACCGCACTCGGTATGCGCCAAGTGGCTGAGGGCAACCTCAAAACCGTAGGCGCGATAGGCAGCACACTCGCCGCCAAAAACTACGGCCTCGAAATCATCGCCCCCGGCATCGAGACTTTCAAGAAAAACTACACCCGCTTTATGGTCGTAAAAAACGCGATGGACAGCGGCCTCGAAGAATACAACAAGGCGTCGCTCAACCTCGTACTCAAAAACAAGGTCGGCAGCCTCGCTCAAATCCTCAGCATAATGTCTTACTACGACGTTGACCTTACCAAAGTGGAATCTATGCCGATAATGGGACAGCCGATGCAGTATATGTTTTATGTCGATGTCAAGTTCAACGACAGAAAACAGTATCAGGATATGATTACCGCCATCCGCCCCCTCCTCAACAAAATCCACATCCTCGGAGAATACATGGAAGGCTCCAAATCGTGGGAAAAGATGCACGGCGACGACGACAACAAAACAACAAATCAATAAATCAACAAATCATCAAATCAACAAATTAAGGTGAAACTATCAATAATAGGACTTGGACTTTTGGGAAGCTGCATGGCGTTGGATTTGCGCAAGCGCAAATTTGCCGACAAGATATACGGCTACGACAAAAGCCTTGTCAATCAAGAATATGCGCTCCGCGTAGGTCTCATAGACGAAGGCGCGGACTCCATGGAATCTGTCATTGCAAAAGGCGACATAATAATTGTGGCAATCCCCGTATCAGCGGCGTTGAAAATGTTGCCCCAGATATTGGACAAAATCTCCGACAATCAGATTGTTGTAGATGTGTGCTCCACCAAACATTCGCTCTGCGAACGAGTAAAATACCATCCCAACCGCGCACGCTACGTGGCATGTCATCCGATGGCGGGCACCGAAAATTCGGGACCATGGTCTGCAATATCGTGCATGTTTGATTCGAGGGCGGTGATCATGTGCGACACCGAAGATTCCGACGAGGACGCTGTGAAAACCGTCCGCAAAATGTTTGACGCGTTGAATATGAACCCGATGTTTTTCTCATCGTCCAACCACGACATCCACGTCGCCTACATATCGCACATCTCACACGTAAGCGCATACGCCCTCGCCAACACGGTTTTGGACAAGGAAAAAAACGAAAAAAACATTTTCCATCTTGCCTCCGGCGGCTTCAATTCGACGGTGCGCATCGCCAAATCGAGCGCGGACATGTGGGTGCCAATTTTCGACGACAACAAGGAAAACGTCATGACCGTACTCAATACATACATCGAGAATTTGCAGGAGTTCAAGCGTCTTCTCGAAACCGACGACACTGTTGGGCTCAACGAGTACATCACCAAGGCCAACCACATCCGCAAAGTATTGAAGTAAAAAAGAGTGTCCTGACGGACAGAAATCTTACAAATTTAATCAAATTTATATTTTGTTTGATTTGTAAAGATTTGTAAGATTTCTCGCGAAGCGACTCTCCAACAAAGAATTAATTAATAATACTAAAAATGAAATTTTGTGAAGATATATTTGGCGACAAGCCGTGGATAATTTCGGGTCCTTGTTCAGCCGAAACAGAAGAACAGACATTGGCGACTGCACGTCAACTCGCCGCAAATGGCATCAAAGTATTCCGCGCAGGTATTTGGAAACCGCGCACACGTCCGGGCAATTTTGAGGGCGTGGGCGAAGTAGGTCTCGATTGGCTCAAAGAAGTAAAGAAGGAAACCGGAATGTTGACCTCTACGGAAGTCGCAAACGCCAAGCACGTTTGGTCGGCTATCAAGAGCGGCATCGACATCATTTGGATAGGCGCACGCACTACCGCCAACCCTTTTATGATGCAGGACATCGCCGAAAGCCTCAAAGGCTGCAACATCCCCGTCCTCGTCAAAAACCCCGTAAACCCTGACGTGGAACTTTGGCTCGGCGCAATCGAAAGGCTCGAATCGGTCGGACTGAACAAAATCGGCTTGATTCACAGGGGCTTTTCAAGTTATGAAAAACTCCTCTACCGCAACGCCCCGGGTTGGAAGATTGCAATGGAAATCAAACGCCGCCGCCCCGACCTGCCGCTGTTCTGCGACCCCTCGCACATTGCCGGCAAGAGGGAATACCTCTTTGAACTTTCGCAAAAGGCTCTCGACCTCAACCTCGACGGCCTTATGATAGAATCGCACATCAACCCCGACAAGGCGTGGAGCGATGCCAAGCAGCAACTCACCCCCGCCGACCTCAAAGAGATGCTCGACCGCCTCGTAGTGCGCAAAGTGGCTCCAGAACAAGCGTCGCTCGATTCGCTCAACGAACTCCGCTACCAAATCGACCAGATGGACCACGAACTCATCGACCTCCTGCGCAAGCGTATGGACGTCTGCATCAAAATCGGCGAGTACAAGAAGGCGAATAATATGACCGTTTATCAGCCAACACGTTGGGACACCATCCTCAACAAATACTCTGCAATGGCTCGCGAGCGCAACCTCGACGAACAGTTTATCGGTCAGGTCTTTACGGCAATTCACGACGCATCTGTTAACCTCCAAACCAAAGTATTCAATGGCACTATCTGAATGGGAAAGAATTTGCGGTCCGCGAATGTATTACGTGTGCCTCTCGGCTGAGGGCATCGAAAACGCCACCCGACAACTCGCAGACGAACTTTGCGCCGAACTCCGCGTTGACCTCGTGAAGCCAACGATGGACGAGATGAAGAAGTTTTTGGCAGACCACAATGACATGCGCTTCATCGTAACTTGCCGTCTGGGAACATTCGACGAAGAGACCTCGCTCCAATACCTCGAAACCGCCGCCAAATGCGGTGCTAAATACATCGACGTGGAGATAGAGCGCGGCAAGGAAATTGCCGCACGTCTCAAAAAAGCGTGCGAAGGCACTGAATGTCAGTTGATTATTTCGTATCACAATTTTGAAAACGTGCCGTGGCTTGGCGAATTGTACGACATCATCGACCGCGCCAAAAGTTGGGGCGCAGACAAGGTGAAGATTGCCTGCAACGTTCCTAACCAGGAATCAAATTCCGCATTGCTTTCTCTATATTGCGAAAGGGACAATATAATTGCCTTTGGTATGGGAAGGCTTGGCAAAATCTCGCGCCTCGCATCTCTGTGGTGCGGGGCGGAGTTCACATACGTGGCGTCGGATTACGGCGAGCCAACAGCCCCCGGACAATTGACCATTTCCCAAATGCGTCAGGCTGTGGATGCGTTAGGAATGTGGAAATGATTATTGCTGTTCAAGCAAAATGAAATGACTATTGATCTTGCGCTTGGGACGTGTTTTCAAGCGCAAGTATTTTTTGGGTGTCGAGGATAGTAACGATTTTGTCGTCGTAATTATAGATGCCCTGCGTGAATTTAGGGTCGATGTGCGAATCAAAATCTTGTACTGGGATTATGTCTATCGGCTTTATATTGATGACGTCGCTCACCCGCTCCACTATTGCGCCGGCGATAAGGTGAAGGTCTGGGTCTTCCTTATTGACTTCCAATACAATCACCGCGCTGTCCTCGCTCTGTGGCTCGTGTGTACGCACGAGGTGGCACTTGACCATCACATCAATGGCGGGCAGGATTTCGCCCCTGAAATTGAACACACCTTTTATATATTCCACGCTTTGAGGTATGACCGTTATCTTGGGCGTTTCCGTCACCTCCACAACATTGTTGATGCTGAATGCGTAGAGCTGGTCGTCGAGCCAGAACGACAGGTATGGAGTGGCTCCGCTGTAATTTTCCATCTTTTGCGGTATTAATTGAGCGGCTTGGAGTGCCGTATTGTTATTTTTTCAGCTGCCTGATGAGCTTGTTGGTATCGAGCACGAGCGCAATGCTGCCGTCGCCGAGCACACTGCCGCCCGATAGGTATTCCTGTTTGCTGAAATATTTTCCGAGCGATTTGAGCACCGCCTGGTGTTCGCCGTGCACCTTGTCGAGCACAAGCCCCACGCGAGAATCCTTGTATTTTACCATTACTACAACGCTCTCCTC
>JAFXMJ010000493.1 GCA_017530465.1 Bacteroidales bacterium | reverse complement strand
TCCCCCCACCTTATCTTTTACAATACCGGCTATATCTTCCAACCCGGAAATTAAATCTTTAAAATGCCCTTGGTCGTAATTTTCATACTTTTGGGGATTATAGGGCAAGGGTTGGGGATCTTGGGTTTGCGGGGTATTTTCTTGCGGGTTATCCGCCGAAGATAAGTCCTGCTCTACGTCTTGTTGCGGCCAGGCCGTTAAAGGCGGCAATATTTTCAGACAGCATCTTGAAGTTGGTCTCCTCGGATGCTTCTGCTATCTTGCTGACGCTTTTGACGATGAATACGATGCCGTCGTCCATTGCCGCCGCCTTTATATTAAAGGCGCGGTCGTCGGCGGTGTTGACGAGGAGCTCCACCGTCTGCTCGCGGTCGTTTTTGAGAGAGATTATCTCGTCCAATTCGCCCTGCGCAAACTGCACTGGCATCAGGTCGAAGAACCCTTTGCCTACCGCGTCACGCTTGGCAACTCCAAAGAAACGCGCCGCAGCCGAATTGAGGGTGCGTATCTTGAAGCTCGTCCATCCGCAATACACCGCCATATCGTCGTGCGACTCAATGAGCGCATCGAGCAGAAGGTAGCCTGCGCCACCGCCCACTTGCTCTATGCAGAATGTCCCTGCTGGATATGTCGGTATATTGTTTTTCATTTTTGCCTTATTTATGCCGTCCAAAAGTACATAATTATTTCCAATAAAAAAATTTTTTTTCAATTATTTTTCATCATTTTTTGGGGGCTCGCAAGGCAGGGTGACTGTGAAGGTGGATCCTTTGCCGAGTGTTGACTCTATGTTGAGCTTTCCTTTGTGCCGCTGTATGAACTCCTTGGAGATTATCAGACCCATACCCGTGCCGGTCTCTCCCGATGTGCCTTTGGTGGAATTGAGCTCGATGGTGCCGAGTATTTTTTTGATGGTCTCTTGTGTCATTCCCACGCCGTTGTCCTCTATGGTAATCTCTGTGTTGTCGGCTGTCTGGCTTGAGCTTATCACGATGAGCCCGCCTTCGTTGGTGAATTTGATGGCGTTGGAGACGATGTTGCGGATTATGGTCTGCAGCATCGGCTTGTCTGCCCATACGGTGTCGTCGGTTGTGGTGCTGTTGATGAGCATTATGTGCTTGCGCTCCGCCTGCACTTTGATTTCGTTGAGGGTTTCGGCGGCAGTGGCGTGCACGTTGAGGGTTTCGGGGTTGAATTGTATGGTGTTTTGCTGTGTGCGCGCCCATACGAGCAGGTTGTCGAGGAGTTCGTATGCGCCTTTCGCTGATTGGTGCAATACCTTAGCCATATCTACGGAGCGTTGGTCCACTTCGGGGTTGAGCCGGCGTGTGAGCAGTTCGGAGAGTCCGTTGATGGCGTTGAGCGGGTTGCGGAGGTCGTGCGCGATTATGGATATAAACTTGTTTTTGGTGTCGATTGCCTTTTGGAGCTCGCTGTTGCGGTCGTCGAGCATTACGTTGAGTTTTTTGAGCTGGCGTGCGCGATCCTTGTTTTCTTGGAGGATGCGCGTCTCTTCGGTGATGTCGTTGATGATGGCAGCCACGAAGTTGGGCTCCGGCATATACATATTGACCTGAAAGTCTATCTCCTTGTCGGGCAAGTGAGTCTTGAAACTTACCGACCGCCCCGTTTCGGCGACGTTGAGCAACGCTTTGTAAAAATCTGCCGGATACAAGGGGTTGTTTTCTCTCATACGGTTGCCGTAACGCTTTGTGGTGTCGGTTCTTACGATTTCGCTTAGTTTGGCGTTGCCTTCGCGGAAATAGAGGTTGCCGTCCTTGTACTCCGCGAGCAGGAATCCCGAGGTCATATTGTCGAATAGCAGCTGACGTTTGGTCTTTTGGAGTTGGAGCGAGTTGTTTATTTTTTGGAGGTAATTGGCGAGGTCGCGGTTTACCTTCATCTCCTCCTCCGAATTGTCGCGAGATTCGCGGAGGTCGCAGATGGTGGATGTGAGTTCCTGGATGGCGTTTTGCTCGAAGGTAACGTCTTCGATGTTCACTATTACCGTGCGCCTCGTGCCGTAGTCCATAGGCACCATCGAAATCCTGAGCGACCTCTTGTGCGGACGCCCGTCTCGCTGTATCTGTGCGTATGAGAATATTTTTTTGATTACCTTTTTGCCGGAGGAGAATACCTCGTTTACCAATTCGTAGAGCTTGCAAAATTCGCAGTTTTGGGCGCACCTGCCGCCGTCTTCGTGAAAATTTTGGCACGAAAGCAGGTCGCAAAACATCCTATTGAAGGCGTCTTCTTTCTCGATGTTGTACTTGTTGCAGAATGTGGCGTTTGCAAATAGTATGCGCCCCATATCGTCGGTGATTACCATCATCGCGGGCATCGTGTCGAGGAATACTTCAAGGTTGGTGCTGTGGAAGTGCCTCAGCTGGTTGAACCTCTCAAAAATGCACTTGACTTTCGCCTCGAAGATGTTTTGGTCCAATGGCTTGCGGATGAAGTCGTCGATATTGAGTTCAAAGGCGCGGCAAATCAAGTCTTTCTTCTTCTCGGAGCCGTATAGCACCACCATTTTGTAAGGTTTGGCTTCTTGTATGAGAGCTTCGAGCGCGGAGTCGTCCGTTACCGAGTCTATGTCAACGAACACGGCGCGGATGTCAACGTCGGTGATGTATCTGCCGGCGTCGCCCACGGTCTCCAAGCAAATAGATTCGTAGCCGAGCTGTTCTAAAACGTCGGTAAAAATTTTTTTGCAGGAATCGTCGTTGCCATTTATGATAAGTACCTTTGACATTGTAAGTTGTAATTATTTTTTATTTCAAAAAACCGCCAATTATGCCGCTGAACTCCGCGAATGCCTTCTCCAAGTCGTCGTTGACTACAACGTGGTCAAACATCGGTGCGCGCTGCATCTCCTGCGCTGCCTTGGAGACACGCTTGTCGATTTCCTCGATGGAATCGGTGCCGCGTCCCACGAGCCTGCGCCTAAGTTCCTCCACCGACGGCGGCTGTATGAATACGGAGATGGCATCGTCGCCAAATTTTTTCTTCAGGTTGATGCCGCCTTCCACATCGACGTCGAAGATGATGTTGTTGCCCTTTGCAAAAATCCTCTCCAACTCGCTGCGGAGCGTGCCGTAGTAGCGTCCTTCATATACTTGCTCGTACTCAACGAATTGGTCGGCGTCGATGCGCTGCTTGAAGTCGCTGACGGTAAGGAAATAATAATCCTTGCCATCCACTTCCTGCCCGCGTGGGGCGCGTGTGGTGGCAGATACAGAAAATTCGAGCCTCAACTCCTTGATAGCCATTAATTTGCCGATGAGTGTGCTCTTGCCGGATCCTGACGGCGCGGATATTATGACGATTTTGTTCATAGCGGTCTTTTTATTTTCTTTTAACGCTAATTGTTGCAAAAATGTTACCAACAATTATTTTTTTCAGAGAGTTTTGTACGATTGTTAAATGAAATAAAAAAAATTTTGCAACGTCAATACTTTTAAGTACTTTTGCCGCAGTATTTTTAAGACAAAAACGATGAACAATCTCGAACTTTCAGAACAGGAACAGATAAGGAGGCAGTCGCTCGCACGTCTCCGCGAACTTGGCATCGACCCATATCCGGCTGCCAAATACGACATTAACGCGCACACCGACGAAATCCGCGACAATTATTCTCCTGAAAAAAACAATTATCAGGACGTTTGTCTTGCGGGCAGGATTATGAGCCGCCGCATTATGGGC
>JAFXMJ010000492.1 GCA_017530465.1 Bacteroidales bacterium | reverse complement strand
TTTTACCCCTAACAATGCCATCGCCTCCTCATTGGTGTAACATTCGCCGTTTTGTATTTGGCGGTGTCCTTCCATTGCTCTATCGACAAGTTCTTGTCGGCTGTGGGTTTGGAGAAACGCTTTTTCGGTTTCGTAATCGTCCAACTCGTTGATAAGCCACGTAATATCCTCGTCGGAATACGTGTCTGTAATTGAGTCCCGTAATTTTATGAGTGTATTGCTTGCCATATAATCCTTTTTTACGCTCCAAATGTAAGCAATATTTCTGGCTTTGCAAAATATTTTGTAGATGCTTTTATTTTGTCTCTGAATTTCGCCTATAAATCTCCACCCCGGTCTCGTCTATTGCCTTAATGAATTGTTTGTCGGTAAGCTTGTCATAGATGGATATGTCCATGAAATACGGCAGCAAGAGGTCGTCGATTTCGGTGAAAATTTCGCCTAAAAGTTGACGGGTGAGTGTTGCGCCTTTGAGGGTGATGTCGATGTCTGAAAATGGCTTGTAATTGCCCTTTGCGCGAGAGCCATAGAGTACGACGCTCTCTACTTCGGTGTGCCTTGGAAACACGCTGATGAGTTTGTCAAAATATTTGTCGTCAAGTCCGTATTTCATTGCTGTTCAGATAATTTATTGGTCATCAGTTCGTCAAATGCTACAAACAGATTGTGATAGCCAAACAATACGCCCATAATGCTGTCCGCTTCTTCTTCGTCATAGACGTGCGCCATTGTGTTTCTTGATTCCAACATCGACATCCACGCTGTATCGGAGATGATTCCCATCTGCAATGCAAGGCGGATGGCGTTGCGCGGGCTGTTTGCCATATCGTCGTAGCCATTGTATTCGGCATAATCTTTCATCACTTTCCACGCGAGTTCAAATGTAAATTCAAACCGCTTGATGATGGAATCGCGCATCATTGATTTTATGATGTCGGTCTCGTCTGTAATATCTTCGTATTGTAATATTGCCTCGCTAAGACGTTTCAACGCCGATTGAAAACGCGCAAAACGGTCTTTGCTGCGGTCGATTGCATTTCCCATAATTGATTGCGATTACTTGTTTGTGCTGCAAATATAATTGGTTTTGGTGAAAATTACAAATAAATAAAATAGAGCCGCCATAAATCAATTATGACGGCTCTAATCTTTATCTAATCTTTACTCAAAAATTAGTCCTTGATATTAGCCTTCAAGAACTCCCTGTTGAGTCTTGCGATGTGGGCGATGGAGACGCTCTTGGGACATTCGAGTTCGCAGGCACCGGTGTTGGTGCAGTTGCCGAAGCCGAGTTCGTCCATCTTGGCTACCATTGCCTTGGCGCGTTTTGCGGCCTCGGCGCGACCTTGCGGAAGGAGCGCGAGTTGCGAAACCTTTGCCGATACGAAGAGCATTGCCGAGCCGTTCTTGCAGGTAGCGGCACAAGCGCCACAACCAATACAAGCCGCTGCGTCCATAGCCTCGTCGGCGTCAGCCTTGGGGATTGGAATTGCGTTTGCGTCAGGTACACCGCCGGTGGAAACTGAAATGAAACCGCCCGCCTGCATAATCTTGTCGTATGCTGAGCGGTCCACCATAAGGTCGCGGATGATGGGGAAGCCGCCCGACCTCCACGGCTCGATGGTGATGGTCTGTCCGTCGTGGAACTTGCGCATGTGCAATTGGCAAGTGGTGATGTCGTCGTCTGGTCCGTGTGCGCGTCCGTTGATGAAGAGGCTGCACATGCCGCAGATGCCTTCGCGACAGTCGTGGTCGAATGCTACCGGCTGTTTTCCTTCGTTGATGAGCTGCTCGTTGAGGATGTCCATCATTTCAAGGAAAGAAGCCTCCGTGGAAATATTGTGGACCTCGTAGGTCTCAAATCTTCCCTGTGTGTGGCGGTTTTCCTGTCGCCATACTTTCAGTGTAAGGTTTAGTCCTTTATGTTCTGCCATTTTTAGTGTCTGATTAAGTTTGTTTGATTAAAAACTGTCCATCACAACTCCGGAGTGTTACTTGCCGGTCTTGTAGTTGCGTTTCTGAACCTTGATGAACTGGTAGTTGAGCGGCTCCTTGTGGAGTTCGGGCTCCTGGTTGTAACCCTTGTACTCCCATGCGCCTACGTACATGAAGTTTTCGTCGTCGCGCTTGGCCTCGCCTTCCTCCTGACTCTCCTCGCGGAAGTGTCCGCCGCTGGATTCGTTGCGGTGGAGTGCGTCGCGGGCGATGAGTTCGCCGAGTTCGAGGAAGTCGGCAACGCGGTTGGCTTTTTCGAGCTCCACGTTGAGTTCGTCGGCCTTGCCGGGGATGCGGACGTTCTTCCAAAATTCTTCGCGGAGAGCCTTGATTTCCTTGATGGCTGTCTCGAGCGATTCCTTGGTGCGCGCCATGCCGACATTGTTCCACATAATCTTGCCGAGTTCCTTGTGGTAGTGGTCAACGGAGTTTTTGCCGTTGATGGACATCAACTTCTGGGTGTATTCCTTGACGTCGTTTTCAGCCTTCTTGAAGGCGTCGTTTTCGGCGGGGTTGATGCGCGGTACGTTGAACTGGTCTGCCAAGTATTCCTGTACGGTGTAGGGCAATACGAAGTAGCCG
>JAFXMJ010000053.1 GCA_017530465.1 Bacteroidales bacterium | reverse complement strand
GTCCCGTATCACTGACAAACATTTTGTATTTGTCAGGATTTTTTGAAAGTCCCATCCCAACGTGAGGGTCGGAGGAATGGTATGCGAGAGTTACTGCCAGACTATCTGCCATATCAGCAATAACGGTGTTGATGTTGGTCGTCGCCCTGTTTTGCGTAGCGGACTCAATCTTGAAAGAAGAGGCGTGTTTGGAGAGCTGCGACGGGATGTCGCGGAATATCAGCGACGCCGCGCCCGAGCCGTCAATTTTGCGGAAGTCATCGTCGTACAATTCAAGAATTTTGCGTTTTGCATTGTCCACTTGCTGCAAATTGTTGGTTTCCAAATATGCTTTTACCGCTTGTGGCATACCGCCGACCACCATATACAGACGCAAGTCGCGCATCCATTTGCGGTGCACGGCATCGCCCATAGGACGTTTCATTTCGTATGCCTGGCGCAAGAAATCCCCCGAAACATCGTCGCCAACAGCCCAACGAAATTCTTCAAAATCCATTGGATAAAGCGTCAACCTATGTTCCTCGCTTGGGATAACAATGTCTTTAACATTCCTTTTTAACGTCAGGAGCGAGCCTGTCTCTATGTAGTCGTATCTACCATCTTTTACAAGATGCTTGATAGCCTGACGAGCGGCGGGCAGTTGCTGCACTTCGTCGAAGATAATTACAGAGCGGCGTTTGTGGAGAGGCTTTTGGAAAATGTTTTGAAGACGGAAAAAGAAATAGTCCAAATCCCGCATATTATCAAACAGTTCCCTTATCTCGTCGGACGCAACGGAAAAATCAATGAGAATATACGAATCGTATTCCCTTTTGGCAAATTCTTCCGCCAATGTGGATTTGCCAACACGTCTTGCGCCTTTGATGAGCAATGCGTATTGTCCCGACATCTCCGCCTTCCAACGGAGCATTTCGCTATATAACTTTCGCCTAAATACCATAATCTACGCAATTAATTGATTATCGGCACAAAGATATAACATTTTGCGCTTTCCGCAAAATTTATTCTGCCAATTTTTGCACTTTCCGCAAAATGTTTTTACGCGATTTTTGCACTTTCCGCAAAATGTTTTTGCCCAAAATCTGCACTTTCCGCAAAATGTTATGCAAACTACCCGCAACTCAGTCGTTCCTTACTCAGTCGCCAGCGTATTCACCGGATTCTCGTTCGCAGCCTTGAAACTTGCAGCCGTTACTACGAGGGCGGTGATGGCCATTGCTATCAATACGCCCAAGATGAATATCCAGGGGTTGATGGGGTAATGGTAAGCAAAGCCGCTGAAATACATATTGACAAGTATGTACGAAATCACAATGGCAACGGCTGAGCAAATTGCAGTGATTTTCAAATATTTGCGGTTGAAAATCAAAAGGATTTCCCAGACCATCGCGCCGTTGACCTTGCGGATGCCAATCTCCTTGCGGCGGCGTTCCATCTCAAAATATACTATGCCAAATATGCCCATCACCGAAATCAGGATTGCAATCATAGCAAAGAGCGTTATCAACTGCGTGAGGGTTTCCTCCTTGGTGTAATTGGAACTCATCATCTCGTTTTGGAAAGTGCGCACGGGGTGGTTCATATAGGCGAAGTCGGGGTCTATCTGCGCAAGCGAATTGGAGATGTGGTCCATCGACTTTTTGACGTCGGCATTGTCGGCAAGGCGGACGTAGAGTTGTTTGAGCACTGCATAATAGGGCGTGTTCTTGCCCGGTATGCAGAACGCCACGGGAGTTAGTTCGTAGTTCAACGGCTTGAACTTGAAATCTTTGCAAATTCCCACAATATCAGAATTCTGGCTGTAATCTCCACCAATGCGGGGCAAACGAGTTTCTGTGGTGAGGTTGTACTGATGACGGGCGGTTTCGTTGAAGATATACGCACCCGACTCCGATTTGAGATCCGACGGCATAAAATCGCGCCCCTCCACAATGTCGATGCCCATAAATTGGAGGAAGTGGTCGTCCGTAAAAATAACGTCAAACATAATTTCAACACCAGGCAAATCGGGCGACACCATCCCAACATTGTGCCTATTGAGGGCGATAAATTCACTACGCGCCCACGCAACGTCGATGATGTCGGGATTTTGGAGCAGGAGCGAGCGCACGTCGTCGCGGTGTTGAGCAAGTGTATCGCTCGTTTCCACGCCGAGGAGGTTTTTGCGGTTGAAACCGAGGTCGCTGTGGGCAATGTAATCAATATTTTTGTGGATGAACATCGACATAATTATCAACGTAGCCGACGCCACTATCTGAAATCCAATCAGCATATAACGGAGCACATTGTCGTGCGTGGGCGTCACCTTGCCCCTGATGGCGAGGGCGGGCGATATGGATGTGATGTGCATTGCGGGGTAGATGCTCACCACAATTGCCGTCAATATCGGTATCAAAATACTGATAACAAGTATCTTGGGATTAGAGAACACAATATCCATATCCACAGCACCGCCCAAAAGCCTTGGCGCGAAGGTATGCGCCAGCACGTATGCCAATGCCAAGGATATGAACGTGTATATCAACGATTCGCCCACAAGCATCATCACAAGGTTGGTGCGGGAGCTGCCGAGGATTTTCATAGTGTTGATGCTCTTGATGCGCTGTGGCACTCGCGCCAAGAAAAAGTTGACATAATTGATGTACGCTATCAATATTACCACAATGGCGAGAATCAGAAGCGTATAGACGATTTTGCGGTTGGCTGGCTCGTGAAAACCACCCAACTGTGGCGCGAGGTGGTATTCCGACAGCGGAATAAACTTTACCTTTATCATCGACGCTATCTGCGAATATGCTTCTTCACGGGCTTTTTCCTGGTCGTCAGGCTTGACGGAAGCGAGCATCTCTTCGAGTTCCTCATCAATGTGGTAAACTTTTTTGAGAACGTTGAAGGAAACGTCATCGATATTCGCGTCGTCTATTGGCGTCAATGTCTTGTAATAATAGTTTGTAATGCTCCATCCTACTTCGTATAGACGCTCCAAGCCAATGCATCGCAGTCCGCCGAAGGGACGGAGTTCGGTATTGGGGGCAACGTCGTATATAGCCACCACTTCGAGTTCTTCGGGGTTGTTGAGGTCGTAGCGCAGGAAGTCGCCGATGTGGATATTGTACTTTTGGGCGTTTTCGCGGCTTATCATTATATGGGTAAGATTGTCAAATTTGGAAGTGTCGCCCTCCACAATATGGATGTCGAATGTCTCCAACAAACCCTTGCTTATCGACGCGGTGCGGATGTCCATCTGACGATACTCGCCGTTGCGCTCGGCATATAGCGACCAATCCTCCCACGGATCGAGGCAGCCATAACTCACCACCGACGGCATTTGCTGCCCAAACTCCTCGCCGATGGGACGGCTGATGATGTTACTAAACTCGCCGTCCCGCCACGAGAGCGACAAGTTATAGACCTTATCGTAATCTTTGATGCTGTGGTTGTAGGTAAGGTCGAAATCAACCACCGACATAATCACATAAAAAGCCGCCACTGCGATTGCTATTCCGCTGATGTTCAACAGCGACGGCACTGTGAATATGTGTTTCAGTTTAAAGAGTTTCATAGCCATTTGTTGATTTGGTGATTTATTGATTTGTTGAGGAATGATTTTCCTCGTTCCTCTCTCCTCATTCCTCGTTCCTACTCTGATTTCAGCGTATCTACGGGGTTTTCGTTGGCGGCACGGTAACTTGCACCACATACCACCAGCACGCTCATTACCATTGCTATCAGGACGCCGATTATGAATACCCAGATGTTGATGTCGTAATGATAGGTGAAGGTGCTGAAATATACCACCGTTACCTTGTATGACATAAATATTGCTATCATCGAGCATACGAAAGTGAGAATGAAAAACTTGCGGTTGAACATCAAGAGGATTTCCCACACTGTCGCGCC
>JAFXMJ010000491.1 GCA_017530465.1 Bacteroidales bacterium | reverse complement strand
GTCCGTCACCACGGCGGAACCCGCCTTGGCGTTGGTCATGGCGAGGAGCGTCTGGAGCACGGTGGCCTCCGGCCGAACGACGGCCCAACCCCGAATGTGGTGGGTGTGTAATTAATAGAAGCGGAGAAAGAGGGATTCGAACCCCCGGAGGTGTTACCCTCAACGGTTTTCAAGACCGCCGCAATCGACCACTCTGCCATCTCTCCATTGGTTTCAAATGCGCTGCAAAGGTAGAGAGTTTTTCCGAATCTCCAAAATTTTTGCGCACATTTTTTCAAAAAAAATCTCTTGGCTTTGATTGTCAGCGCGTTATAAACAAAAATAAACATTATTGAAATCTTTTTTTGCAGTTTCAATTTTTATTAGTTACTTTGCAAATCGAAAACAATTGTAAAAAATACAACAATAACATCAGTTATCAATCAATATGTTAGCAACTAACCGTCAACTTTTCCTGAGCCACGTGGCGCAGACGTCCTTCACACCGCTTTTGGCGGAGGTGGAGCGCGCCGAGGGCATTTATATGTACCGTCCCGACGGCAGCCGCATCATCGACGTGGTGTCGGGCGTGTCGGTCTCAAACGTAGGACACAGGCATCCCGAAGTAGTCAAGGCTGTCAAAGAACAACTTGACAAATATATGCACCTGACCGTTTATGGTGAGATTGTGCAAAGTCCGCAAGTGCTTTTCGCAAAGAGACTTACGGAAGTTTTGCCGAAGGAGTTGGACAATGTTTTCTTCGTCAACAGCGGGTCGGAGGCAACGGACGGGTCGCTCAAACTCGCCAAACGCCACACCGGCAGAAAGGAAATCATTTCGTTTCGCAACGCCTACCACGGCTCCACGATTGGCGCGATGAGCATTTGGGGCGCAGACGAGTACAATCAGGCTTACAAACCATTGTTGGAGGATGTCAAGAGGTTGAATTTCAACAATATGGACGACCTCAACCAAATCACAGAGCAGACTGCCTGCGTGATTACCGAAGTGATTCAGAGCGAGGGCGGACTTGTGATTCCCGACAAGGAATGGGTGAAAGCATTGAGAAATAAATGTACAGAAACAGGCGCGTTGCTCATTTTTGACGAGGTGCAGATGGGATTTGGTCGCACGGGCAAAATGTTTGGTTTTGAGCATTTTGGCGTTGTTCCCGACATCGTTAACTTCGCCAAAGGTATGGGCGGCGGTATGCCGATTGGGGCGTTTGTTGCCAACAAAAAACTGATGCAGGACTTCTGCAATCCTCCCCTCGGACACATCACCACTTTCGGCGGGCATCCCGTGAGTGCGGCGGCAGGTTTGGCAAGTCTCAATGTCATCATCAACGAAAACCTCGCCGAAAAGGCCAACGCGAAGGGCGACTATTTCGAGCAATTGATGGTTAAACATCCCAAAGTGAAACGCACGTGGGGACGTGGACTTTTCCGCGCCGCCGAAGTGGACGAAAATATTGATATGTTCAAATTTCTCCACAAGTGCATCGAGAATGGAATTTTGATGGATTTGTTCATCTTCAAAGACCATTGTTTCAGGTTCACTCCGCCGCTAATCATTGACAATCAACAGATTGAAGAGGCGGTGGAATTGCTTGGCAAAACTTTGGATGAAGTGTAAAAATTTGTATGATTTCTCGCGTAGCGACATTTTTTTTAAATCAATAAATAACACTTAATTAATTATGGAAAACAAATTATTGAAATCGTGCCTCGTTGCGGCGTGTTTGGCGGGATTTGCCAATGTCGGCAATGCGCAGAGCATCTTGTACCCGCAGCATTTTGACCTCGATGAGGTGATTCTGACGGGCGGCCCGATGCGCAACGCAATGAAGGTCAATGCGGAACTCCTTCTCCGCTACGACGCCGACAGGCTGATGGCTCCGTTTGTCCGCGAGGCGCACTTGAACAGCGGCAAGTATCAGGATTTCTTGACCAAGCACCCTTCGTTCCGCAATTGGGGCGACTATTCGTGGTCGTTGGAGGGACACGTTGGAGGTCATTACATTACGGCTCTCGCGCTTGCGTATTCGGCTATGAAAAATGATGCCGAACTCGCGCCGCTCGCCCAAAAATGCCTCGACCGTATGAACTACTGCCTCGAAATTATGAAGGATTGTCAGGACGCTTACAACGGCAACACTGAGGGTATGGAGGGTTTCATTGGCGGTCAGCCTTACACCGAAATGTGGCGCGGACTTTACAGCGGCAACCTCGATGCTTTCAGGAAGTTTGGCGGTATGGTGCCGTTCTATTGTCAACACAAAGTGCTTGCAGGTCTGCGAGATGCATATGTCTATGCCGGCAGCGAGTTGGGCAAGGAATTGTTCAGGAAGTTGAGCGATTGGACCATCAATGTAGTCTCCAAACTCGACGACCAACAGATGCAGGGCATCCTCGGATGGGAGCACGGCGGTGTCAACGAGACTTTGGCTGACGCTTACAAGATTTTTGGCGACAAGAAGTACCTCGATGGCGCGGTGAAATTCTCTCACCGTCAGATGATTGACGGTATGCAGGGCAAGCCGGGCGCGTACAATCTCACTTTCCTCGACCGCAAACACGCCAACACACAAGTGCCCAAATACATTGGTTTTGAGCGCATTGACCAAGTGGACGCCGCCAATTCCAACCACAATCACGGCGACTACAACGCTTCTGTGCTCAATTTTTGGGACGACGTGGCAACGCACCGCACAGTCTGCATCGGCGGCAACTCCGTGGGCGAACATTTCCTGCCCGCCGACCGTTGCGAGGGTTATATGAACAACCTCGAAGGCCCCGAATCCTGCAACACCAACAATATGTTGAAACTATCGGAAAACCTCTTTGACGACACCCACGACGTGAGGTACGCGGATTTTTACGAGGCTGCAATGTGGAACCACATCCTCTCCACGCAAGACCCCGCGACGGGTGGTTATGTGTATTTCACGACGTTGCGTCCGCAGGGCTATCGCATTTATTCTCAGGTAAATAGCGGTATGTGGTGCTGCGTTGGCACGGGTATGGAGAATCACAGCAAGTACGGACACTTTATATATACTCACGACAAGGATACGCTCTTTGTGAACCTCTTCACGCCGTCAAAACTTGATAATCAGCGTTTTGGCGTGGAGCAGCAGACCAATTTCCCCTACGAACAGGCCACAACAATCCGCATCACCAAGGGCGGCAAATTCACGCTTGCAATCCGCCGTCCGTCTTGGGCTGCAAGTGGTTACAAGGTGGAAGCCCCTGCAAAATCCAACGTTCAGGACGCGGGCAAGGCGGGCTACGTCAAGATAACTCGCAAGTGGAAGGCGGGCGATGTTGTCAAGGTGTCGCTGCCGATGACGTTGAGAGTTGAGGATTGTCCCAACTACACTGATTATGTGGCGTTTAAGGTGGGTCCCATCCTTCTTGCCGCCAAGACTACCGCCGAGAATGAATCGGAAGCCACAAAGACCGGTCTGCCCTACGAAAAACTCAAAAGCGAATACGCCGACGACAGCCGTATGGGACATTCGCCGGGCGCAGTCGGCACCAAGAAGTCGCTGTCGTTTGCACCGATGTTGATTGGCGACCGTGGCAAATTGCTCAGCCGCATCAACCCAAAGGATGTCAGCAAGTTGCAATACACGATACAGCCGTCGGAGGTTGGACGCAGCAAGT
>JAFXMJ010000490.1 GCA_017530465.1 Bacteroidales bacterium | reverse complement strand
GCGCGGGTAACCCTCACGGGCAGTGTCGTGAACCTCTTGCTGGTCGGCATGAAGGCCGTGGCCGGCATCGTGGGGCATTCGGCGGCCATGATTTCGGACGCCGTGCATTCGCTGTCGGATTTCGTGACCGATATCGTCGTGCTGGTGTTCGTGCGCGTGAGCGCCCGGCCGCAGGCTGTATGTGAAGCTGGCGGAGGTGGTATAGGTTTTTATAAAAAACGACACCGAGCTTTCGCATTGAAAAACTCGGTGTCGTTTTTTAGTGAGTTTCAGTGGTGGTTTAGAATTCGACCTCGATGCTTGCTGGTGGCACTGTTACCTTCTCGCCAGTGAGCGGGTCTTCGCCAAAGTCGAGGGTTACGGTGAAGGTGTACTTGCCGGGGGCGTCGGGAAGTTTGTTCAAAAACAATGGCGACAAATAGTCGGAGAACAAGGAAGCCCCCTTGAATTTTGAAAGAACGGCGACAGAATCTGTGGGATATTCAGCCGGAACATCACCACCACCATTCTTATATCCATTTTTCACAAACGAATAATACGCCAAATATTTGAATGTGAAAATGTCGTTGAGCGAAGCCCCTGCCGGATGGCTCTCGTCGAAGTCGCGGTCGGCAACCACATTGATTGACTTCAAGGGTGCAGCACAAACGATTTCTTGTTCTGACATGTTGTGCCTTCCTGTATATGTTGTATCGCCATAATATTTGGCGTACTCATTATACTTGGCGTTGTCTGTTTCGCCTTCGGGAGTTTGATATGTACACTCGAAACCATCATGGTCTAATTCGAATAGAATTGCGCCGTTGTCATCTTTGGTCTTTTTGTAGTTCATTTTCAGACCACTTGGCTTGATGAAACCATCCATGTAGTTTCCTGTAAACGAGGTGAGCCAGACACCAGGCTGCTCATCATCAGCTTCGTTGTCTTGCTTGTTGCAGCTGCAGACAACAAATAGCGCGATTAATATGAATAGTAACGTTTTCATAGTCAGTTAGTGATAAATGTTAGTTGCTATGATTAACAAGTATTTGAAATCGTTTGCATCATAGGAATTGGTCACGGACAATGCGCCCTTACCCGATTCCAATCTGCGCTCACTTTTAACATTAAATGTGTTCTCCAAGAAATATCCTCTTGCATTTGTGTTGGTATTAGTGCCCCATCCCAAATTGAAATGATGGTAATAGCAATACGATGTTCCTTCAGACGAATGAACCTCCAATTCACCGTTTCTCCGTCCCGTAATGTCATCTTCTGTTATAACAACATACGTTCTCCTGCTGTTGTAGTCGTAGTTTAACTTTGCATAGCCATCAATAAGCCAAGTGTGTCCTTCCATTTCACCATTTTCAATGTTGTAACCTACAATCGCTACTGGACGCTCCTTGCTTATGGATTTCCTTATTTCTTCGGCTGAGTAGTTGGTCACACCACTCGTTTTGTAACCGTGTTTTTTAAGAAATTCAACACCATCTTCCAGCCACGCGCCACTGCCACTTGCATCATATTTCGTATTGATGGCCACACCAACTTTGTGAACAAATTCCGCTATATTTCTTTTGTCGCTGTAATTGTACGCGTAATAATCTTTTGTAATTGACGACCAATCTATTGTTTTGCCATTGTCATAGTGGTTAGGCCATTTCCAATAAGCCATCAATTGCGAAATGGCAATTGACGTGCATCCAGCTGGACATTGTTTACCGCCTTTGCGGGTGGCATCTCCATTATAAGGATACTCTTGGTGCCAATACGTGTCGATAAACGGTCCAGTCACCTCGGTACTTTTATATGTTGTATAATCCCAACATCCGTTTGTCAACAGAAATCTATCCACGACTCTAACAGATTTCGACAGAGTAGGAGTTGTGTCAACGGCGATTCCAAATGTGGTGGCGATTTTATCTGACAATACTTTTTCTAACGAATCCCTCATCAGTTCTGACTGAGCAATATGGTCATCAATGTAATCGGACGCCATATCCATAAACATATCAATATACGGATTGTCAGAATCCAAGTGTAGATTTCCTTCCTCAGAGAAGGCGAGGATTTGTTCAGGCACACGCACATCGGCACTTACTACCGCGTAGCCATTGTCATAGTTGAATACGTACAGCATCGTATCTGCATCCTCGGTTGCAATTCCTGATTTGCTAATACGTTGCTTAGCCCTTGTGAGAACTTCGCAGCGGGGCATAGTCACGCCACGCTTGGAGAGAGAAGGGGCTGTCTCCTTGTTCAGAAAGTTGCAAGCTATCTCCATAGCCTGCTCCTGAGAGAGTTTCGGCGAACCGTTAGACAATTCTGCAAGCAGAATCATCTCGTCCTGTGTAAGCGTTACGCTTGGGACGTCTTTTACTGATTCTTGTGGTGATTCCGTCGCTACGACTTCGTTGTTCGGCGATAGGTCATCGTCGCACGATACTAATGTCGCAACTAAAAACAACACAAGAAACGAAAGTGATAGAAACTTTTTCATTGTTGTTTTAATTTTATGTTAATTACTCACCTTAAATCTAAGGTCATGTTCTATAAAACACGTTACAAAAATATAACAATTTTATCTGGTTTGCAATACTACTTTCGTAGTAATTTTTGAAAAATCATATACTACTTTCGTAGTAATTTTAGGGCAAAATATAGAAAAAAATGATTTATTTGTTGGAAGTTTTTTTTGGGAAAAATAAAATTGTCTGTAAATTTGCAAACACTAATCTACAGACCTAATACTATGATAAGAGTTCAAGATTTTTTCAAAGATTACAATGCAGTAAAAACGCCGTATGAAGCGGACGAATCGTTTGTGAAAGGCGTGATACAAGCATCCAAAGCGCATGTACGTGCATCGGGAAACGGGATTTATATATTCGATTACAGCAAAAGGAAGGTAGTTTACGTGTCGCCCAACATCGCCACATGGTGCAATATACAGCCACCAAGCGACAATACAACTGATTACAATTGGTATCTCAAAAACATAAGCGAAAAAGATTTGCAGATGCTCATAGAAATCAACAAAATCTCCTTTGAATTTTGGAAGGGCATGACAGACGATGAATGTGAAAATTATGTAGTATCATACGACTTTATGTTTGGCGAATTGATGATTAATCAGCGATACACCCCGATATTGGTAAAAGACGGCAACGTGATATTGTCGATGTGCGAAGTGTCGCCATCACAGAGCAAAGCGTCTGGCAATATCATAATGAGGACAGCCGACAGCAAATACGAATATGTCTATTCCATGGAACACAAAAAATGGCTGAAAGTTGCCCAAATATGTCTGACGCACAAGGAAAAAGAAATCATACGCTCAACCATCAAGGGACTTTCATCCGCTGCAATTGCCGAAATCAACGGCAAAAGCGGAAACACCATCAAGACCCAAAAACGGAATTTGTGCCGCAAACTTGGCGTATCATCCATGCCCGAAGCAATAACAGTGGCGATGAACAACGGATTGCTATAAAAAAACCACCGCGTCCTTTATATGGAACGCGGCGGTTTTTATAATGATATTCTACAGAAAGTCATGCCTTGGATTATTCAGCCTTAGCCTCTGTTGCGGTAGCTGCGGCCTCTGCTGCGGGAGCGTCAGCGGCTTTTTTCTTGCGGCTACGGCGAGTTGTC
>JAFXMJ010000052.1 GCA_017530465.1 Bacteroidales bacterium | reverse complement strand
CACCTCTTCCCATCCCGAACAGAGAAGTTAAGCCCGCTTGCGCCGATGGTACTGCGATGCAATGGGGGAGAGTAGGTAATCGCCAATTTTTTCAGGGACGGCTGTGATGAATTTCACGGCCGTCTTTTTTTGTTTGTTATCGAAGAAAATATATTTTCCTTTTTTCAAAAAAACATTATTTTTGCGGTGAAAAGTAGTTCCGACAATGGACTTGTTTAATTTGATATAATTAGCGATTATGAATAAGATTATTAGAATTTTAGTTGCAATTTTACTTGCAATGGCAACTGCTGCTATTTGCGTTTTAATAAGCTGTAACGTTCAGCCGACGGGTAAATCCGTCGATCTTGGACTTCCTTCCGGTACGTTATGGGCAGACCGCAATGTCGGTGCTGCATTGCCCGAAGGCTACGGCGACTACTTCGCCTGGGGCGAGAGCATCCCTAAATCAACATATTACAATTGGGTAACCTACAAATATGCCAAAGACGACCCAAAAAAACTTATGAAATATTGCAGCAGTCCCGATTATAGTCTCTATGCCCTCACAGACGGCCGCACCAATCTCGAACGCTCCGACGATGCCGCCACCGCCAACTGGGGCAGCAACTGGTGTATGCCCTCTCAGCAACAATTTCAGGAGTTGTGTGACAATTGTACGTGGACTTGGACAACACGAAACGGCAAGGATGGTTACGAAGTTAAGGGCAAAAATGGTAATTCAATTTTTCTTCCTGCCGCCGGTTATCGCAGCGAAACGAGTATCGAAGATGTGGATTTCTCCGGTTACTACTGGTCGTCGTCGTTAAATGAGAGCCGCCCGAGCGACGGGCTCAGACTCCACTTCTCCTCCTGTTATGTGGAACTCTACGGTCGGGGCGACCGCAGCAGCGGCTTTTCGGTTCGTCCGGTGCGGTGCAAATAATTCCCTTATTTAATTTTTCGGGGGTGTAACCCCCCGAAATCATTATGTTATTGCTTGAAAAATTCGAGGATTTCTACAAGTTTTTGTGATTCTTGTCTGAGGGTTTCGGAGTTGGATGCCATTTCTTCCGAGATGGAGGCAAATTGCTGTGTTGACATATTGAAGTTTTGCACAGCGATGTTGATTTGCTCGCCGCCGGTGGCTTGTTCGCGGCTGGCGGAGGCTATCTCGCGGACGAGGGTGGTGGTGCGTTCGATGTCGGGCAATACTTTGGCAAATGCCACGCCGCTCTGCTGCGCAATGTCTTGACCGTCAGAACTTACAGTGTCTATTTCCTTGGCTGCAACGGCGCATCTTTCGGCGAGTTTTCTCACTTCTGCCGCCACTACGGCAAAACCTTTGCCGTGTTCGCCGGCGCGGGCAGCTTCCACTGCTGCATTGAGCGCGAGGATGTTGGTCTGGAAGGCAATTTCGTCAATTATGGAAATCTTTTGGGCGATTTCGTTCATTGCCTGTACTGCCTTCTGAGATGTCTCGCTGTAATTCTGTATTGTGGATGCTGTTTCGGTAACGATGCGCTCGGTCTCACGGGCGTTGTCGGAGTTTTGCTGGATAGACGACGCCATCTCTTCTATCGACGACGATACTTCCTCTGCCGAACTTGCCTGCTCGTTGGCGGAGTTGCTCATCTGCTGACTTGCCATATTCATCTGGTGGCTTGTATCGGCTATTTCGTCCGCGCTTTGCTGTATGGAGTTGAATATGTTTCTGAGGTTGTTGGAGAGGTCGTATATGGCGTTGTTGAGCGTGCCAACTTCGTCCTTGTTGGGTGAATATTCGAGGTTGATGTTGAGGTTGCCTTCTGAGAGCAGCCTTGCGTTTTCTATGCCGTCTTTGAGCGACTTGATGGTGCGTTTGGAGAAGTCCTTAAATGCCACGCCAAACATCAATGCAGCGATTATGATGCCCACGATGATGTTGGTCTTGCACGATGAAGAGGCATCTGCGAGTTGTCCGGAGGTGCTTTTGATGACGGCGGCTGCGGCGGTCTGCAATTTGGCTGCTGAGCGCGAGATATTTTCGCGACATTCGGCTGCTTGCGAGATGTCGGCTGAGCCATCGGATGCTACGCAAGCGTCCACAATCGCCTTGAATTTTATGAAGGCGGCGTTGCAGGTTTCGTATTGCTGGCGGATTTCCGGCTCGGTTATCTCAGCAACATACGATGTGAGCTGCGTCATCTTGTCGTTGGCGAGCTTGATGTTTTGCTGCGCGAGCATCTTGCCGTCCGATTGGTGGTCGGCGGCGTATTTTTGGATGCCCTTGTTGGCGGCGTTGACGTCGATTACCATCTGGTCTGCCGTCTGCATTATGTCTATGTATTCCTCGGTGAGTTTGTCGGCGTAGTCATTGACGGTGCTTATTTTCACAAATACGATTATCAGCACTACCACCAATGGTATTACTATCAGCGAGATGCCCAACGCTATACGTCCTGTGAGCGAGGCTTTATTGAGTTGTTTGTCGAATATTGCCATACTGTCTGATGATTATTTGTTTCTGTTATTCAGTGCAAATATAGCACCGAAAAAATAAAAAACAAATTATTTATAATTTTTTTTCGTATTAATTTCTTTAAAAAAAATTAAAACTGCACACCAGCCACTTCTATTGCACTGTGTCTTTGACTGGGATGTCTTCTTTGACGGTGTCCTTGGCGGGGGTGACTACATTGATGGTGTCTTTTGTCGGGGTGTCCTTCTTCACGGTGTCCTTTGCCGGGGTGTCGCTTGTGCCGCCGCCGCCACCTTGCGTCAGGAATCGCTTGTATGACTTGCCAGCGTGACCTGTGACGCAGAATGTGAGGTTGTTGGCGAAGAGGATGTCGGTGATTTTGTGGTCGGCTACGTATTTTTTCATATTGAGGGTGAAATATCGGTAGTCGATTACGTGCACTTCCTCGAATGCGTAGAATAGGCAGCTCGGTATCGTATTGCCAAAACTGTCTTTCAGGATGATGATGCGGCGTCCGTTGTTGACGGAGGTCACTACGCGGGTGATTTGCTTGTCGCTGCCCATAAAGGTGCAATACGCGCCCGAGCTTCCGTCTTTGAATTTTGCAAAATAAGCCCTTTTGCACTCGGCGTGCATCTTGGTGATTTTGAAATCCTCGTCGAGTTCGTAGCCCGTCACGTAGGTCGTGAAGTTGGTATTGGGATAATAATAAATGAAATCTTCGGGCGACCTCTTTACCGAGAGGCTTTTGGAATATCCGTACATTGTGCCTACAAAACCGTGAACGACTTTCGTGGTGTAGCCTTCTTCGATGCTCGGGAATGTAAGCCCAGCGTCCTTTGCAAACACTTCCGATGCGTAAAATCCGCCGAGTGGCGACCAGTGGTGGTCGGTGCGCAGATAGATGGCTTCGTCCTTGTGCTCCATCAATGTCGGGTAGATGTCCACAAAATGCACTCCCTCCGCCAGATTCTTTTGCACGGCGTCAAGGCACGGCTTCTGCGGCCAGTCGAGTTTTTTGGCTTCTTCGGGGCAATAGAATGCAATTGCAATCGGTATCGGCATCACCCAGATATTGACGTCGGGGAAGGTCT
>JAFXMJ010000489.1 GCA_017530465.1 Bacteroidales bacterium | reverse complement strand
GCCTTGAAGTCGCCCTGACCGCCGTTTTCGAGAACGCGCTGAGAGGCAGGCAATTGCGCTGCGGTTTCAGCGGGTTGGTCTGTGTTAGTTTTTTGTGCGTTGCCGCCGCAAGATGCAAGCACCATTGCAGCCGCTGCAAATAATAATGACTTTCTCATAATAGTATTTAAGGTTAGTAAAAAATGATTTTCGCCGCAAAGGTAGTGATTTTTTTGTTTATGTTCAAATTAGTCAAAAAAATGTGAGAGCATCACCAAAAGTTCGTCAAGAAAATGTGAGAGTATCACCAAAAGTTCGTCAAGAAAATGTGAGAGTATCACCAAAAGATCGTCAATAAAATGTGAAAATATTTGTATAATTCATTTATTTGTAGTATGTTTGCGGCAATAAATGATTATCGTATGAAAAGAAAGGTTTTATCACAGTTGAAAGAATGGAAAAATCGTGATGCGCAGCACCGCAAACCACTTATTTTAGAGGGTGCACGGCAAACCGGCAAGACGTGGTTAGCGCGTGAACTGGGTCGTGTTGAATTTCAGAATTTCATCGAAATCAATTTTGAGACAGACGATGATTTGCAAGATTTGTTTGAACTCAATTTTGATATAGAGCGCATTTTGTTGACCATACAGCAAGCAAAAGGGGTGCCTGTTGTCGCAGGCAAAACGTTGCTGTTTTTCGATGAAATACAATATGCACGGCGCGGACTTTTGTCGCTAAAATATTTTTATGACCAGATACCCGAATTGCACGTACTTGCCGCAGGGTCGTTGTTGGGCGTTATTGACCACAAGAACGATTCGTTTCCTGTGGGTAAAGTGGAGTTTCTGTCAGTATATCCTTTGTCGTTTGAAGAGTTCTTGACGGCGGACGGCAAGGAGGGAATGTCTCAGATGTTACAGACAGGCGACTGGCAGAGCATAACAGTCTTTCACGAAAGGCTGACAGGCTGGCTTCGCGAGTATTACTATATTGGCGGTATGCCAGAGGCCGTCAAGACATACATAGACACCAAAGACTATTCGCAGGTACGGAAGATACATCATCAACTATTAAAGGCATATAAGGACGACTTTTCCAAACATCCTCCGAAGGAAATTGTCAAGAGAATGTTGATGGTCTGGAATAGTGTCCCTTCGCAACTGGCAAAAGAAAACAAGAAATACATATATACGGCGTTGAAACAAAGTGCGCGTGCAAGGGATTTTGAAACGTCTATCCAATGGCTATGTGATGCAGGGATGATTTACAAGGTGACACGATGTTTCGGTGGCGAAATACCTCTTGCGGGTTTTGAAGATCCCGAAGCCTTCAAACTTTATTTGCTTGACATTGGTTTGTTGGGTGCGATGGCTGGTTTGGATGTCCGCACGATGCTTGATGGCAACGATTTTTTTATGCAGTACAAAGGTGCGTTGACTGAGCAATTCGTTTTGCAAGAGCTGCAACTCTTGGATGACAAGCAAATTTACTATTGGTCGCCCGAAAACAGTGTTGCTGAGGTTGACTTCCTTATTCAGTCAATGGGAATGGTTTTACCCATTGAAGTCAAGGCGGAGCGCAACCTACGCGCCAAGTCGTTGTCTGTCTTTATACAAAAGTACAACACTCAACGAGTATTGAGGCTTTCGATGTCAAAATATGAACAGGGGGCAAAAATAACAGATTTGCCATTATATGCAATTTCGTTGATTCCAAAAATATTGACAACGATGTAAAATTCAACACAAAAGCCCAACCTACATCTAATCGTAATGCAGGTTGGGCTTTTTGTTAGTTTTGAGGCAAAAATGTCTTAATAGCAACCCAAGAACAGAACCTCCGAGATTGCGGTGTCGTCGTACTTGTCGCCCTTGTAAACGTCAAGGATTTCGAGGGTTACGGTAAATGTGCGCGTCATTTCGTCGCCGTCCACATTGATTACCTCAGCCCAATCAAAGTACTGCGTTCCCATTTGGTCTTTGAGATTGAGGATGAATTTTGGCTCGCCGTCCACGCTGAGTTTCAGTGTCTTGACGCGCGAATTGTTTTTCCAAGCGGTCTGGCTTTTGGAGTAGACGTTTACGATGTTGATTCCCATAAATCCGGCGGTTACATCTTCGAGGGTGAATGTGATTTTTTCACCAATGCCATAGCCTTTTACACCTTCTACCCACGACGTCTTGAAATCTTCGTCATATAGGTTTTTCTCATTGTAATTGTTTGCACCCTGTGATGCAAGGCGGCTTGTGGCTTTGATGTTCGTTACAGGGAAACAATCCTGCGGACCATCATCGCCATCTTCGGGGTTGACTGCTTCCGGTTCCGTCAATTCGAAAACATCGTCCGGCTCCAATTCCTTGACCTGTGCGCCCGCCGTCATCACAGCGGCAGTCAACGCAAATGATAAAAGGATTTTTTTCATAATTTCTAATAATTAATAGTTAATTATCCTCTTTAATCTTTCCTCATTCCTCTCTCCTCATTTCACATTATCAACCTAATCCGTCCGTCTTCCTTGACGAAGGTTTCGGAATGATGCATTATGACGGCGTAAACTTGTTGAATCGTAACTGGCTGACCGTCTTTGCGTTCGTGGAGTTTTCGGGTGTTGATTTGGTCGGCGATTTGGTCAACTCGCATACCGTGTCCGCCCGAAGCTATCAAATAAACAATTGCTTCTACAAGGCTCATAATTAATCGTTGTTTAGGCGGAGCGTAATTGAATACGCGGCGGTGGTTTTTTGTAAATTTGTAATCTTGATGAAATATGAACCCGGGGCTACTCCATTGAGGCTCAGAAAGTTGTCCTTGTCGTTGGAGGCGATGGAATTGCGGTTGTTGTCGAGAAGTTCAATTTTGACAGTTTGCGCGGATTCCACGGTGATTTTTGGATTGTCGAGAGTGGTCTTTTTTGAAAATGAAAATCTCAACCAATCCTCTGAGTCGTAGGAAGTTTCGCCGTCGTTGTTGATGATGCGGTGGAAAGTGTGCTGTTGAGTTTTGCCGCTGCGGATTGGGGTGGCGAGTTCGTATTGAGAATCGGGTTCTTGTTCGTCTGTAATAGGTTCGCCCTCAGCGAGTTGCCAAAGTTTTGAATTTTTCATTTTGGCGGCTTCGTCGAGCATCTGTTTTTTCTGTTCGGGGGTAAAGACGCGGCGTTGGGACTTGTCGGGATTGTAGGACATAATGTTGTCTTGAAGGTCAAATTGATGCTTCAACCCAAGGAAATGCCCAACCTCGTGCGTTACCACAGACATATCCTCGCCCTTGGTGACTGTGACGCTGCCCGTGGGACTGAAACATACGCCCGTCCTGCCCTGACCTTTTTGCTTGTCGCCCGACTTGTGGAGGCCGCCGACGAGGGCGATGTTGAGGAGATGTTTCTCGTGGCGCGTTATCGACTGCCAAGGCATCTGAATGCCGAAACCCATATTGTCGAATTTCTTTTTCTTGACAAATTCCAAATCGACAAGGTAATACGAAAACCCTGTTTCGGTCTGCGCGTTGAGACGGTTGAGGTTTTGGAGAGTGTTTTTGATGTCGTCGTAAGACGGCGCGTTCTGCACGCCATACGCCCAAATTTTTACGGGGATGGCATAACGTGTCTGCGCGGCGGCAGCGGTGCTCAGGAGTAAGGATAATGCGATTAAAAGATGTTTCATAACTATTCTTTATTGTCTCTTTTTTTATTTTTTTTGTAATACCAATCGAAAAAATCCTGTTTAGTCATACCCAAATTTGCAAGTGCGTTTCTGACTACTAATTCAGGCACAGGATCTACGTGCGTCTGCAATGTTATCGGACGTAGCAAGCCTTCTTTTTCCCATTTTTCGTGTCCGCCGCGTCCCTTTGTGCCTGTTTCTGCACGTGAACAACCTTTTTCAAAGAGGAATCGTCGGAAGTCGGTGAGGGGGATATTTGAGAGTTTTTGACGGTTCATAGCGTAACGGGAACAGAATATTTATGAAATTCTTTTTTACCAAAGACTTCCTTCATCTGACTGATTTTCAACAGGTACGAGGGCGTAGGTTCTGAAACTTTGCCTGATTTCGCTATCTTCCAACCGTGGTTCAATAAGTCTTGTTCCAATGTCTTGTGGTCAATGGTGTAATCGAGGTAATCTTTCAAAACCTGTTCAAACGATTTTTTTGCGCCGTCCTCCGTGTAGTCGTATCCAACCAAATCAAGTTCGGGACAATATGCGTGATACACATCGTCGTCCTTGAACATAAATAGAGAAAGTTCTGCCTCTATTCCCGTGTTGTTGATTTCAATTCTGTTCATATTCTGTCAATTATTTTTGCAAATATATTACTAACTGTAATATTGTCAAAAAATAATTGAGTTTTTTTTGGAAAATAATTTTACGCCATCACCTTTTCCACGTTTTTCAGTCGTTTGAGGTGCTCCACGATGGCGTTGAGTTGGTTTTCGCCGAGGAGGTTTACGGAGAGGGTGGCGGAGAATTTGCCGCCCGCCTCTTCTGTGATGCTGAATGAGCGAATGTGGACGTGAAAATCGTTGATAATCACGTTGTTGATGGCTGCGCTCATCGAAATATCATAAACGCCGGAGATGTGTATCGTGGCGTTCATCAGGTCTTTGGATGCCTCCTTTTTCCAAACTGCATTCACCACGCGGTAAGGATATTTTTGAAGGATGTTTTTGGCGTTTGGACAGTCGTAACGGTGGATTTTTGTGCCGCTTGTAGCCGTTACAAACGCAAAAATCCTGTCGCCCGGCAGAGGGTTGCAACACTTGGCAAAAGTGTAGTTAATCGTGTCCATATTGCTGATAGTCAGGTAGTCGGAATCATCGCCAGCTATGGCTTCGCGGTGTTTTTTCTCCTCTTGCGTCGGCGCGGGCGGTGCGGCGGGTTCGGTGCTTTCTGCGTTGTACGCTTGCTTGATTTTGCGGAGGTCGAGTTTGCCCTCGCCAAGGCTTTGGTACAGTTCTATTGGGCTTTCGATGTTATAGGCGCGGAGTAGTGGCTGCACGTTTGTAACATTAAAGTCAAGCCCCATTTGCTGAAATTTTTGGCGCACAATGTCGCGTCCGATTTCGGCAAGTCGGTTGTTTTGCGCTTCCACAATGCGGCGGATGCGGGTCTTGGTGCGGGTGTTGTTGGCGATTTTAATCCACTCTGCGGCGGGCTTTTGATTGGCGGCGGTGAGTACGCTCACGGTGTCGCCATTTGACAGTAAGTGCTTGAACGACACAAACTTGCCGTTGACGTGCGCGCCAATGCACTTGCTGCCGACGTCGGAATGTATCGCAAACGCAAAGTCGAGCACAGTGTCGCCCTTGTGCATTTTTTTGAGGTCGCCTTTGGGCGTGAAAATATAAATTTCGTCGCTGTACAGAGCCTTTTTTTCCGCCGACGATTGCTGCGCGGTGTCGGGATTTTCGATGGCTTCGCGGATTTTGGTGAAGATGTTTGTTCCCGCCTTGCCATCGGTGCCGTTCTTGTATTTCCAATGCGCGGCGAGGCCTTTTTCAGCCACTTCGTCCATACGCTCAGTGCGTATCTGAACCTCTACCCAACGTCCTTGCGGGCCGATGAGCGTGGTGTGCAACGATTCGTAACCGCTTGATTTTGGCACACTTATCCAATCGCGGAGACGGTACGGAT
>JAFXMJ010000488.1 GCA_017530465.1 Bacteroidales bacterium | reverse complement strand
TTCCGATCATACCAAAGATGGGCAAAGGAATAACAATCGTGACAGTGGATGTATATGGCGATAATAAAGGGATACTTATAGATGGTGTTCCGGCGCACGGCGGCGTCACAACACGAAGTATTATTAATTAACGTTTCATTGACTATGACACCTGAATGGACCAAAGCGTCGAATGTTTACGAAGTGAACATCCGTCAATATACACCGCAAGGCAATTTTGCGGGATTTAGCCAGCACCTCAAACGCCTCAAAAATATGGGCGTGGACATCCTGTGGCTGATGCCGATATTCCCAATCGGCGAAAAAAACCGTAAAGGCTCTCTCGGCAGCCCTTACAGCATCAAGGATTACAAGGAAGTGAACCCCGACTTCGGCACCAAGAAGGATTTTGCTAAGTTGGTAAAGGAAATCCACAAGCTCGGTATGCACGTCATCCTCGACTGGGTGGCGAACCACACCGCCTGGGACAATCCGTGGATTACCTCCAACCCCGACCGCTACTACCGCGACAACAACGGCAACATCCTCGCCCCCAACGACGACTGGACGGACGTTGCGCACCTCAATTACAACAACCCCGACACCGTGGCGGCAATGATAGACGCATTGCAATATTGGGTCAGGGAGTTTGACATCGACGGCTACCGCTGCGATATGGCAGGACTTGTGCCGACGTGGTTTTGGGAGAAAGCCCACACCGAGGTCAACAAAATCAAGGATTGCTTCTGGCTTGCAGAATGGGAAGACCCGGCAATCCACTCCGCTTTTGACGCCACATACTCGTGGGAGCTTCACAACGTGCTCAAACAGATTGTCAAGAAGGAGAAAAACGTCTATGACCTCGACCACAACCGCAGTTACGAGCTGTACAGATTCCAGCCCGAAAACTACCGCCTCACCTTCACCACCAACCACGACGAATCGGCTTGGAACGGCACTGAATACGACCGTTTTGGCGACGGCGCGGTAACACTTGCCGCCCTCACTTACATCCTGCCGGGCATTCCGCTCATCTACACGGGTCAGGAATCGGCGTTCAAGAACACCCAGCCGCTCTTTGAGAAAATCGACATCGATTGGAAAGACTATCCGCTCGCCGATTTTTACACCAAGCTCAACGCGCTCAAAAAACAGAATCCAGCTCTCTGGAACGGCACATTTGGCGGCACGTTCTCCAAGATAATGACCACCAACAACTGGAAGGCATACGTCGTAGCCCGCGTCAAGGACGGCAACAAGGTATTGGCGTTCTTCAATATCAGCGACGAACAGATAGATTTCTACGCCGAAAACGAACTTCTTGGCGGCACTTACACCGACATTATGGACGGCACGGAGCACACCATCGCCTCACGTCAGCAATTCTTTATGAAGCCGTGGGAGTTCAAGATTTTCGTCGCCAAATAAACTAACAACCACCCACATCAAAAAAGCCCTGCGGACAATTCACGTTCCACAGGGCTTTTCATTTATCAATCAATAATCAATCAAAATCTTACCTTAGCACCAATTACAAACCTTCTGCCACTTTGCTCGATGTACGAAAAATCGCGGTAGTCGTTGTCTAATAGGTTTGTTACATTTATGTAACAAACCCAACGTCTGTGCTCATACCTTGCACCAGCGTCCACGAGCGAGTAAGGGTCGTTGCCCTCCCCTACCCTATGATTGTAACGGTAGCTTACATTGACGCCAAGACCTTCCGCAATCCTCACATCAACCCCAGCCAAAACCCTGTGCCTCAGATATTCCATAGCGTATTTTGAGGCGGCAACAGCACGGGTATAACTGATGTCGGCATCGTTATAGGCGTATTGGATTTGGATTTTGGTAACGGGATTGCGCAGCCAAATTTCACGCGGCATCAGGGCGGCGGAAATTTCGCAGCCACGGTTGTCCAATTGGAAATTGCCGCTTCTGAAAATGCCGTCTTCCTTCTCGTCCTCATAGACCACCCAATCAATCATATCTGTCCTGTGCGAGCCGTAGAGCCTGATTTCACCCCAAAAACCCTCGTAACGCGCCTTTGCACCCGCGCCAAAATCCACGGTGCGCTCAGGCTTCAAATTGGTCGTGCCCTCTATATTTGCGCCCGAATAATATAAATCGGTGAACGTGGGCATCCTCAACGCGGAATTTATGTTTGCAAACAGTTTCCAATGATAATCAGGACGATACGCCACATCCATTCCCGGACAAAAACGCCATTTGTGGTCGAGGGCGGTATTGTTGATGGCGGGCAATGCAAAGGCAATAGTCCACTTCGGCAGGATGATGTCGTGCTCCGCCATCAGATAAATGTTGGTGCGGTCGGCGGAATGGTTGTAATTGACATCCGCAACACCGTCGCGCCCCTTCGTCGCAAACCACGCCGATTGCTCCATCTCGCTGCCAAGTTTGGTGGAATAGATGAGTTCGCTCCTCATCTCGGCGGCGAATGAAGTGCGCCCAAACCTATTGTCAGCCCAGACGCCCACGCCCGCCGTCCGCACATCGCAGCGGTGGAAATTTTCGCCTTTTGGACTGCCCTTGTGCCATTGGTAATGGTCGTAACGGCGGTCGGCGGCAAAAGACGGAGTGATATGGATTTTGCCAGCGGAGATTTCGCCATTGGCGGCAATTACAAAATGTTCGTTGCTCTCCCATTGGTCTTGGGACGCCGCGCCGTAAAAAGTGTTAGCCTCGTAAGGCTTGTACGAATATCCCGCCTGAAAATTGCCCTTCACGTCGGCCGATTTGTACGACACATTATAATATATGCGCGAAGTCTCGTAAGCGGAATTGGGCGTATCGCCGTCGTCGCGCACATAACCGCCTGACAATGTGTGCACAAGACGCGCCGGATGGTTAGTAGATGCGTTTCCGGCATTATGACCGAGAGTTACATTTGCATTTGCGCCGGCGTGTCCGTGGTCGCCCCCAAAAACATTCACCAAACCCGACACAGCCGTGCCAAGGCGACTGTGCGACGGGTCAGCATTGCGGGTTACAATGTTGACAGTGCCTGTGAACGCCGACGTTCCAAACGCCCTCGCCGACGGGCCTTCAAGGATTTCGATGCGCTCGATGTCGTCCGCCGAAATCGGAAAATCCGCCGACAAATGCCCCGTATGCGGCGAAGTGATGTTGATGCCGTTGAGGAGGATTGTCACTTGGTCAAACGTGCCGCCGTGCACACAAATATCGGTCTGCACACCATTGCCACGCTGCCTAACGTCCACGCCCACAGCGTATTTCAAGAGGTCGTCGATAGTGTTGACGGGAAGTTTTTGGATTTCTTCTCTGCCAATAATTGTAACCTGTTGCGGAGTCTGTGCCGTAGTTAGCGGCACTCTCGCCGAGAGCACCTTCACCACATCGAGTTCCACATCAGGCAGAGTGTCAAGACCTTGCACACTGTCCTGCGCCATCGCCGTTGCAGACATCGACAGCAACATTACGACAGCAAAATGTTTAATTTGTTTAATCTGTTTCATTTATTCTTTTCATTGTTTAATTGACGCTGCAAAGGTAAATGTAATATTTTAATGACAAAGATTTTATACGTTAATAAATTATTATCTTTTTTAATCATAATTATTATAATAAAATATCAGTCATTCCGAAAAATGGATTTATATCGGCGGAATTTGGAAATTAATATATGAAAATAGGATATTTATCGAAAAGAGGCTACGACAACTATTCCCAAACAATATTTTACCACGGCGATTTTATTTAACACCGAATTAAACAAATAAAACAAAACAATTTATTAAACTAAGAAATTAAAAATCAACAAGTTAATTTTTAATTTTACGAATTAAACGAATACACTTCTGCAAATTTTATATTCGTTAAATTCGCTGCCGCTTGCGGCACTTTGTTTAATGTAACTTTCTGTAAGACAATTTCGTTTTATTCGTTTAATTCGGTGTAAAATCGCCGTATAATTTGAGCCTTCAAAACAATTTTTTTTGCAAATATCGGATTAGTTTTTAATTTTGCAGTTGACATACAAACCAAAAACACTAACGTTATGACAGAGACATTTGTATTTGCAAAAGTGCCACAGAGCGTGGCGGAATTGCAACAATTTCCCGAAGCGACACTCGATTCGCCGTTCAAGACCACGGCATTGACGATGCTCGTGCTGATGCGTTGGGAGGAGGACAAGGAGGGCTGTTACAGTATGCTCGACTTCCTTCGCGGACCCGACCCGATGACGCCCTACGCAAAACAATTCCTGAAAGACCGACTCTCAGGCAAGGCCTACAAAGTGTCGTCGTTCTTCGTGGGCGCAAAAGTGGAAAACAGTTACAAGCCGAGCCTGCCGCTCACAATTTCGGTAAGCGACAATCCCTACTCCTACCCCGACGACAAGTGGGCGACGCTCTACGTCAAGAGCGCGGGCGCAGACTCCGTAAGACCGATGAAACTCCGCAAAAAACCGTCAACTGGTCAATGGTTCCTCAACGACATTCAATGTCTCTCTGACATCAGAGTTCCCGCAGCCGACGATCCGTGGGCGTAATACATAACACAAAAAAAATAATTAAGGGATGCAGCAAT
>JAFXMJ010000487.1 GCA_017530465.1 Bacteroidales bacterium | reverse complement strand
GGTTCGATGTGCCAACCGTGCTGATTCTCAAACCATTGGCACACCGCCTCGAAGTATTCTTTTGGCACTTTGGTATAGCCAAACACTCCGTGCGACACTCTCCGCTGCAACGCCTCAATAATTGGTTCAGCCGTTCTGAAATCCATATCGGCTATCCACATCGGAATCAAATCGGGGTCGTCCTGCACGTCCCACTTGTAACAGTTGGTATTTCTGCGTATTACTTTCTCGTCAAAATTCATTTTTTCTAAACGTTAATTTGTTGTTTGCAACTGCCTTGCGGCAGTTGTTTTTTAGAAACGAAAATTACCGTGAATTTATTCGTCAATTATCGTCAATTTTTCGCTAATAACAAAAAAAATTGACGGTAATTTTTATAAAATTGACGGTAATTTTCGTTTAAAAAAAATCGCAAACGCCGTCAGGCGTTTGTCGTCGTTATCACACAATTTGCGGGCGGTTTGATGTTTTCGTCGATGATGATTTCGCCGACGGAATCCGCTTTTATGATGCCTGTGCGGGGGTTTTTGATGCTTGTGATGTGGCCGTTGATGGTGGCATTTACCTCCGAATATTCAAAAGCCAAGTCGGCATCCTCGCGCAGACGGCAATTTTCCAGCACAAGGTTGTCGCAGTAGCAAAGTGGCTGTGTCTCACCGATTAAGCAATTGACAAGGCGGACATTTTTGCTGTGCCAAGCGAGGTATTCGCCAATGATTTCCGAATCATAGACGGTGACGTTTTCGCTGTTCCAAAATGCGTCCTTCGAGTAAATCTTTGAATTGCGGATTTCGATGTTTTTGCAGTATTGGAAACCGTAATTGCCGTTTTGTGTGTAATTGCTGATTTTCACGTTGTTGCAGTGCATAAAAATGTACGGCGCATTGTTGGTCTGCACATTGTCTATCGTGATGTCGTCGCAGTGCCAAAAAGTCTCCTGCGCGTCGGTGAGTTGCACGTTTTGGAGGTGGAGGCGTTGGCTGTCGCGAAACATCTTGGGCGCGTCGATGATGGAGTCGGTCATCACAAGGTCGTTGGAATACCACAACGCCGCCCGCGCTCCGGGTGTAAAACGGCAATGCTGCACGTTGAATCCGTCCGTTATCCAAAACGGATATTTGCCTTCAAAAGTGCAGTCGATGGCGGTGATGTTGCGGGTCTCCTTCAACGCCGATTCGCCCACGTGTATTGTAACGTTTCTCAGCGTTGTATCCGCCGCACGATACAACGGACGCTCGCCGCCAAATTCTTGATTTTCGATTATTTTCATATTATTCTTGATTTTCGATGCAAATTTACTATAAATTATCGACTTAAAAAAAAATGGTTTAGAGAATGCCACTGATTACGTTTCTTTCATAAAAAAAATATCACCGAATAAAACGAAATCAACAAATTGTATTACAATTAATTACATTAAACAAATGCCGCAAGCGGCGGCGAATATAACAAATCCCCTCCAAACGTGGACAAAAATTCGTTTAATTCGTAAAATTAAAATTAAACTTGTTGAATTTTAATTTATTAGTAGTGCCTGAAATTTTGTTATATTTGTTAAATTCGGTGATAAATAAAATCGCCGTGGCGCACCGATGAATTTTTTTCCATTTATATTTGCATTATTAAAAATCGTTAATTAATTTTGCGTGTTTGAAATACTACAATCGTCGCCCTGCAAATTATGTTAGTGAACCTTTACAAACGGAAATTCAAGGTGTTCCTCGCTGACGTGTCGCCTGATATGTCGGAGTGGAGGGGACGGTTGTATAAAGTGCTTTCCAACGCTGGGATAGCTGTGGAGGCCGATTTGCAGGCTGCCGATTGCAGTGTACATATCCTTGGCAAGTCCGACATCTATTCCGAATCCGGCGACGGCTACAATACCCCCGCCGGTGCGCAGTTTCGTGAGGCAAAACACCTGTGCGGCAAGGAGTTCAAACTCTTTGTCTGGAATCCGTTGGGGTCGTTGGGTGCAATTAATTCCTACATCAACGACATCCGCCGCGACATCGTGGAAAATACTGTATATTCAGACCGCACGTCGCCGATAATCTTCGTTGAGGACATCCGCAACATAATGAATGCCAAGCAACAGGAGAGCCGCCGACACGAACCCGCCGACATCTTCTTCCTGTACAACGAACTTGACAGCGATTCAGCAATTGACATCTACAATATGCTCAAAGACTTCCAGAGCGTCCAAAAACTTGGCATCAGTATTTCGAGCGGTGTGGATTACAATACCTTCGTCCTCGAACAGCTCGCCGACAGCCAAATCGGCGTCGTCTATTACAACTACGCGGGCGAGTGGGCGGTGTCGTTTGCGCAACAGATTTGGAAGGACAGCGGCGGCAAGAGTGCGGCGACGCCACTTGTAATCGCCGCCAACAATCAGCACGCCGACCGCAACCAAATCGCTGTATTACAAAATATTGTAGAATGTATCGTGGACGAACAGCGGCGTATTCCGCTCGACATTAAAGTATTCTTAGACAAAAAACTCAAAAAATGAAAACCGGCATCTCTCCATATCCCGGCCTGAGGCCTTTTACCGAAGAGGAGGCAATCTTCTTCAAAGGGCGGGATTTGCACATCCGTCAGATTGTCAAGATGTTGGAGCAAAACAAGATGGCTTTCATCACAGGTGCGTCGGGCGACGGCAAGTCGTCGATGGTCTATGCCGGGGTCATTCCATACATTCGCGCCGGTTTTTCGACGGCGGAGTACAATAGTTGGGCTTTCTGCGACTTCAAGCCGCAGCGCAACCCGCTCGACAGCCTTGCCAAAAGCGTTTCGGAGCAATTGCAAGTGCCTTACGACCAAGTGATTGAAAGGTTGAGAAACGGTTTTTCGGGACTTGTGGACGTTTACAAGCAGTCCGACTGTTGGGCGAAGGATGCGCCCGACGCCAAAAACCGTGGCAAAAACCTTCTCGTGGTCGCCGACCAGTTTGAGGAGGTGTTCACGATGAACGAAAATTTCCACAACGGCACGCCGAGCGAAGAGACATACACCACTGTCAACATCCTTTTGGAGACCGTAAGATTGTCAATAATTGAGAATCTGCCTGTATTTGTGATATTTACGATGCGCAGCGACTACATTTCGCAATGCACCGTGTTCAGGGATTTGCCCGAATTTATCGCGTACAGCCAATTTTTCGTGCCGCAACTGAAACGCACCGAAATCCTCCAAGTGATTGAGCAACCGGCACTTCTGGCGGGCGGCAGCGTCTCGTCGCGTCTTTCGGAGGTGTTAATCAACAATCTGACTTCCGGTTTTGACCAACTGCCTGTATTGCAGCACGCATTGAACCTTCTTTGGAAGATGGCGGGCAACGGCTCCGAACAGCTCGACCTCATCCACCTCGCCAAAATCGCTGGTATGTCCAAAGACATCCTCGGCGGCGAGGAGCGTCAGGAGTTCAACCGTTGGTATATGCAACTGCCTGACTATCAGAAAAAATATTACGAGCATCCCGACCTCGACAACGTGCTCAACGCCCACGCCGGTTCGCTCTACGAATCAGCCTACGATTATTATATGAACAACGCCGACTGGGCAGAAAAGACCATCACGCCCGAGGAGTCGAAGCTGATAATCAAGACCGCATTCACGAGCCTTACCAAGACCGACAACAACCGCCAAGTGCGCAACCGCTGCACTCTCAGCGAGATAACGGGCATCATCAACCGTCCAAACATCACCTCCGCCACAGTATGCGCAGTGCTCAACATCTTCCGCGACGAAGACAATACTTTGCTCCGTCCCTTTGCCAACAGCGAGAGCCTCAAAACTCAGTACCTCGGCGGCGACACGGTTTTGGACATCACCCACGAGGCGTTGATACGAAATTGGCAGATGCTCTCCGAGTGGAACCGCGAGGAATACGAAAACATCAAGGTCTATAACGATTACAATACGCAGGTGCAACGTTGGGCGGACAACGGACGCAAACCCGAATTTCTCCTCGCTTCCGGCAACTACGCCCTGTTTAGCCGTTGGTACGAGCAGAGCCGCCCCAATAAGTATTGGATTCTCAAAAACGACGAGACCCAACGCCCCGAACAGGAAAAAATACGTTCCGCCGCCAACCGAGTCGCCCTCTGCGACGCTTATATGGAGCAGAGCCACGACGCGCTCGTTGCCAAAGAAAAGTCGCACCGCCGCAAGTGGGCTATGGTAATAGTAGGACTTTTGGTGTTCATTGCGGGATTGCTCATACTTTCCAATTGGGCTATTATTGAAATGAATAATGCCGAACAACAGAAGGAGATTGCCGAAGAAAAAGAACATATTGCCGACAGTATCGGCAATGTCGCACGTAACCAGCGAGATTCTTTGAAAATTTTGTTTTATGATGTCACGATAGAAAAAATGAAGTCTGATGCTGCCACACAGGATGCTATTGACGCCAAATTGCGATCGGACGAAGATCGACGTGATGCGATAGTGGCAAAGGACATTGCAGAAGCGGCATTGGACAGCGCAGAGCGAAGCAACCGCCGCGCCGAACGTAATTATCGGCTTGCCGAAGAGCGGCGTAAGGATGCCGAGGAGAAGAGTCAGAAGTTAAGCAAACAAATTCAACTCACCGACTCCGCCAACGCGAAGGCTCGACGACTTTATTATGTCGCGCTCTGCAATACATTGGCGATGAAAACCAAAAACCAGTACGAGGACAAGTCGCTCAACCTCCGCCTTGCCAAGACCGCCTGCGAAATGAGCCAAAAGGGCGGCGGCGAATCCAAAAACGCCGACCTCTACGACGCTATGCTCTTTGCTATGGAGCAAAACAAGCTAATCGTCCCCTCCAAACTTGACGGCGGCGAGCAAAAGGCGTTGAGCATCGACGGCGACGGCACTATTACCACTTACAGCAACGACGGCTCCACATACCAATACGCAATGTCGCCCGACGGCACAATCAGGCAGACGGGGCATATTACCGATTTTGAGGGCAAAGTCCCGGTGGAAAACGCCATATTTGCCGCGCCGTCGCTCGTGGTAAGCTGTGGCAAAGACCGCAAGTCGTACATCATCGACCTCCATCGCAACTCCCGCACACCATTGCCCTGCGACGACGATTATGTGGTCTCGGCATCCCAATCGCCCGACCGCAAACAATGCGCCGTGGCTTATACTTACGGCAAGGTGGTGGCAATGCCATTGTCAGGCTCTGCGACGCCCGCCGTGAAGGATTTTGGCACGATGATAACGGGCGTCTGTCACGATGGCAATAGCATTTATGTGCTTGCCCACGACGGCAGGCTCTTGAAATGGAATCCCGATACCGACGATGTGAAGACCGTGCTGCCCGCCACGAGCAAGCAACGTGCATTCTGTATGACCCAAATCCCCGACAAGAGGAAGCTCGCGGTATGTTATAGCGACGGCGGTGTGCAGATGATTGACCTCAATGACGACAGCAAGGGCGAATGGGTGGCTGGCGGACACGCAAAACTCGAAAATGCTGTCTATTCGCCTGAGACCGGCATCCTCGCATTGTCCTCCGCCGACAAGCGCATCGCGCTCCTCAATACCAACCACTTGCAGGAAAAGACTCTTTTCATCGAGGAGCACAGCCTCGGCAATAGCAAGGTAAAGAGTATTGCTTTTGATAATAATGGCATACTCTACGCAATTACTGACGACAATAGGCTCAGGCGTTGGGAGACCGACCCGTCTAAATATGCGTCCGCTCTTGCGGCTATGAACTTGCCGCCCCTCAACGAGACCGAATGGGATTTGATTATGGGAAGCGAGTTTGAACAGGAATGATTTTTATTAAAAAAATTATGCTGACGATATGAATTTGACGATACTCGACATATTATTGATAATAACCACGGTGGCGGCAATCGCAGTGGCGGTGGCAGTGATGCTGACCCGTAAGCGGTTTGCCTCCAAGACCGCACGGCGTATGGACGACCTCTATACGTCGCAAATCCGTGACTATGAGAGCGAAATCCGCCGCCTCAATACTCTCCTTGACGACGAGACCCGCCGCAACAAGGAAGCCAATCCTTCGCTCTCCAAATCAGCCGCTATCGCCCAGGCACTTGATATTGAGAAGATGGCGGCGGAGCAGAAATCTCTCGAAGGTCAGCAGCAGGAACTCACCGAGCGCAACCAGATTCTCTGGGATATGAGCGTCTCCATCGAGAAGGAACGCCAGCGTATTGAGCAGCTCAAAAACGTCATCGAATCGCATCACCGCTCCGTGACGTCGAGCATCGAATACGCCAAACTCATACAGGACGCCGTGCTTCCGGCAGAGGAAATCCTCAAAGAGTCGTTTGCCGACGTGTTTCTTTTTTGGCGGCCGAGGGACATTGTGTCGGGCGATTTTTATTGGATGAAACGCATTGGCGACATTGTGATATTCACCGTTGCCGATTGTACGGGTCACGGTGTGCCGGGCGCGTTTATGAGTATGCTGGGCGTCGCTTTCTTGAACGAGATTTGCGTTGATTTCACACCGAGCACCCGTCCGTCGCAAATCCTCGAAGAGATGCGCCGCAAGGTAATAGCCACGCTCCAACAGACCCCAAACGTCAACACCCAGAACGACGGTATGGATATGGCGTTGTGCGTGCTCAATTTGGCAACTACCAAAATGCAGTTTGCGGGCGCAAACAATGGTATGCTGCACGTGCGCGGCACTACGCTCACAGAATACAAGCCGGTCAGGAATCCTATTGCGATATATCCGAGGATTACGCCCTTTGTGGATCACGATGTAGATATACAGAGCGGCGACTACGTGTATATGTATTCCGACGGATACGCCGACCAGTTTAGCGACGACAGGCAGAAGTTCACCAACTTCCGTTTCCGCCAGCTGATGGTAGATATTAATACCAAGACCAAATCGGCAGCCGGTCAGTCCGCGCTCCTCGGCGAAACATTCGACAATTGGCGCGGCACTCAACCCCAATTGGACGATATTTTGGTTGGCGGCTACTGCATAAAATAATGATTGACGATGAATAGAATTTTTAAAATATTATTGTTGCCATTGGCGGTCATCTGTATCGCGTCGCAATTTGCCTCGGCGCAGGACGACGCGCCGGGTGAGTTGCAGACCCTTGCAGACTTGTACTCCGCCTGCAAGTACGAGGAGGTGCTTAGGCTTTCGCAGTCGCTCCACGACTCGGCGCGGCTCTCCAAGGAGCAAAACCTCCAACGTCTCAAATACACCGTGGCGGCATACAAGGACTTCGGCTACCGGCGCGAGGCGGACAGCGTGGCGAGGCTCTTTTATGAAAAAGATCCTTTCTACAATGTCAACGCCCACAAGGACGACCCGCAGCCCTTCAAGGATGTAATTGGCAATTATTATACTATGCCAAAATTTTCGGTGTGGATGGCTGTGTCCAAAAACTTCGCCACACCCATCTTGGACACCGTGCGTTCCATCGTTGACACCCTCCCAAAAGACCCCGATTACAAAATAGACGGCGTTACGGTGCAGATTGGAATGGAATTTCGCCCGGTGAAGGTGTTGTCGTTCTCCATTGCGCCGTCGTATGCGGCATACGAATTGGAGCGCACCATCGGGCGCACGTCGCGTGCCACATTCCATTACAACGAATCGTTCCGCACGTTGGCTCTGCCGCTGATTGTGGAGGCGGGGCTGTTCGTTGGGCGCGAGCGTTGGGTGCCGTCGGTATATGCTGGGGCGCAGCTCAAATACATCGTCCGCTGCAAATACAACGCTTACACTGAGGCGGAGGGCAGCTACACCGAAGTCCCCGATATGAAGGACGGCTATCAATTCAAAAACCGCCTCAACTATTCCATACTCGGCGGCGCAAGAATCAATCTCAACCTGCATCGGACTACCTTGTTTGCCGATTTTGGGATGGCGTGCGATTTGAGGCATTTCAACGCCCCGGGCAAGAAGTTTGACAACCGCGAGCTTATCTACCAAAATCTGTACGTCCCGGACGTGTTCAGGCTCTTGGATGTGTCGGTCAAGATAGGCGTCAAGGTCAATCTGCTATACAAGACCATAGCAAGACATCATTACGGATATGACAATTAATATGCTGACAATGAAGATATTAAGATATATATTGATAATTATAATCCCGGCTCTGATTCTCTTGGGCTGCAAGGAGACCACGTATCCCGATTGTGATGCGGAGAAGCTGCCTGTGAAGCCCACCGGCATCTCCATTCCCTATATCAACAAGGTGCGCCCCCTGCCCGACGGCTCGCTGCTGGTGCCTATCAAGACGGAAGACAGCCTGATTGTGGTAGCCAAAATCAATAGCGACGGTGCGGCTTCTTTTTCCGACACTATTAAAAATGTATCCTCTGATGATTTGGTGGTAAGTCCGTCGGGCGAATGTCTGGTCTGTGAGAAGCGGACCAAAGGCATAGTTGGTGTCGCCAAATTGGACGCTTCTGGCAAACTGGTGCTGGCGGAAGATATTGAGACCAACGACAATAGGGCGATAATCACATTGCTCTCCGATGGCAACATTGCGTATTTCAATGGTTACAATCCGTATAACATCGACGACGTTGACCCCCCTTTCAAGATGAGCATTGTGGGCAACAATTTTAAGTACACCGTCAATTCCTCCGCTTCATACGACGTCGTAGCCGCCTTCGATGACATTTTGGTGGCATACGGAAAAGAAACCACTCACGATTATCTGATTTTTCGCCCGGACGGCATTGCCACTGGCAGTGGCACGTTCGACGGCGCAATTACCAATGTGCGGTATATCGGTGGCTATTTGTATTTCCTGTTGTATGTGTCGGATTTTAATCTTGACGACGGTTCCATTATCGAAGATTATTATATAGCGAAGATGGACATATCCGGCAACCAGCTCTTTTGCGAAAAGATTGACGCCAAGGAGGTCAATAGCAATTTCACCGTACACGACGGCAAGCTTATCACTACGGGTACGGTAATCACCGACGAGGAACAGGACATACGCACCGGCGCGGTGTTGGTAATCGACGACCAGAGCGGCAAGCTGTCCGCCACCATCCCGGTGGAATACCTTGGCTGCTCCGTGATGCCCATTTATGTAACTCCTTACGATGACGGCGGATATTGCGTCTATGCCGTCCGTCGCGAGCATTACGATGCGCCAGCTAATGGCAAGGGCACTTCCTCCAAGGAGGGTGGTATGCTCTACATCTACCGCGCCGAACAACTCATTGAATTAAATATAAACAAATAAATTACTAAAATGCAACTTATGAAACGTTACACACTTTTGATGCTCCTTTTTGTGATGGCGGCGGTGATGCTCGCCACCTCGTGCAATAAGGACGACGACGACAACAACAACAATGGCACTACGCCCGAACCTACTCCCGACCCGACCCCGGTGGAGGAGGAGAAGGCGTTCACTACCGTGCCGTTCTCCATCACGGTAAGCATCGAGCCTATTGCTGGCTCTCTCAGCGGCGTGGAGACCAAAAAGGCCTTCGACGATAGCGATGTCATCGAAATCTCCAACCCCGACGTGCTATACGAGCCGCTCAACATCTCCGCAAATGGCAACGCGGGCAAGGCGTCCGCCACTTTCACCGCCGAATTGAAGGTCAAGAAGGGCGCGGAACTCGTATCAGGCACTACGAAGCTCTCCGCCGTCCTCAAAAACGGCAACAATTACAACAACGGCAAGCCGCTCACAGATATCAAGGCCATTGCCTCGCTCGCAGATGGACTTGACCAATATTGCTGCTGGTCGTGCGATGGCTTCACTTACAGCTCCGACGCCAATGCCATCAGCCTTGCACAGAGCACTGTCTTTGTGGAGCTTAATATGATTAGCGACAATGTGACTATGAAGATTGGCAACGCAGATTTCACCGAGACCATCAGCGGCAGCAAGCTGTACGCCGTGCCGTGTAGCACCAAGGTGGAAATTCCAAACGCCAATTTTGAAATGCTCTTGGACGGCAAGGAGCAATCAATCTACCACCTCACAGCCTCCGCGCCCGAAGAATGTCTTTCTCATCTTTTCTCTATCGGCGAAGACAAGCGCGTATTTTTCAGCAGTGGCAATCTGCAATATCGCCCGCTGGACGGTGCGTGGCGCATTGCTCCGCAGCAATACCAAACGTGTTTCGGTGGTGCTGATTTGATGTTCGAGGTGGGCGAGAATTATGCTGATTGGATGGGCGAAGATAAGTGGACTGATTTGTTTCGGGGTGGTATGTGGATTGAGGGCGGCTCCCCGAATGAGGTGAATGATAATGAAGCTGATTATACTTTACCCGTGGATGAAAATGGCGAAATCAACGCCTCGTGCGCTTACGGTGCTCAATGGATGGTGCTAAGCTGCGATGAATGGTCGTATCTGATGGAAAAACGCCCTGATGCCGAGCATAAAAGAGGCGGAGCATTAGTTAACGGAATGGATGGCTGGATGATTTTGCCCGACGATTGGGTTACCCCTGATGGTTTGTCGTTTGTGTCCGATTTTTCGGTGAAACTGGTTGAAGACATTCCAAACAAATATACAGAGGAAGAGTGGGCGGCTATGGAAGCCGCCGGTGCGGTATTCCTGCCTAACTCTGGTCAAATTATGATGACTTTTTATGCTCCGTTGATGCCTTATTATCAGACAAGAAACGTGACAAACCTTGGTTCTTTGGGGTTGTTCCTTTATTTTTCCCGAGCCAACGAATTTTATTGCTACGGGCAAAGCCAGGGTTTCAATGTCGGGAACCCAGTGCGTTTGGTTCAGTTGCAAGTGGGCAATACAAAAGTTAATGTAGAATAATTGATGGTGGTGTGCATTGCAGATTATGACATCTTACCGTAAAATATTGGTGGTCGTAATGTCGTCGTTGATTATGATGGCGACATCGTGCCAAAAAGACGATTCCACGTCCCCGTCTGCTCCTATCGACGGGGATATGGAATACGTTTCTGTACCGTTCAGTATCACTGTGGGCATAGCACAATTGGATGGCAGTATTGGCGGCGGAGAGGTCAAGCAGACTTTCACCGCCGGGGATGTCATCATAATCTCCAATCCTGATGTGCTATACGAGCCGCTCGCCATCTCCACCGACGGCAGCGAGGGCAGGGCGTCAGTGAGCGTCGATACAGAATTGAAGGTCAGGAAGGGCGCGGAATTAGTCACCGGCATCACAAAACTCTCCGCCGTTCTCAAAAACGGCAGCAATTACAACAATGGCAAACGGTTCGTGGACGTAAAAAAAATACCGTCGCTCGCCGAGGGCTTGGAAAAATACGGCTGTTGGGTTTGTGACGGTTTCACCTACCGCGCCGAGGGCTGCGCCGTAACTCTTGCTCAGAGTACGGTGTTCCTGAATCTCAACCTATTTCGCACGACAGTATCTATGAAATATGGAGTGGCTGATTATAGTGAGATTGTTGACGGCGAATGTCTTTATGCCCTGCCGTCTGGCACTGTTGTCGAATGTAAGTGTATTAATTTTCAGCAGCGTTTGGAAGCCAAAGAAAAGTTGCTGTACCGAGTGGAGTGTCTTGCGCCGGAGCAATGTCTGCCCGCATTATTTTCAATAGGCGAGGGCAAGTATGTCTTTTTTAGCAAAGGTAATCTGCAATACCGCCCTATGGATGGCTCTTGGCGTATAGCCCCGCAGCAGTACCACAGTTGTTTTGGTAGTACTGGTTATACAGTTGTAGGCGATGATTATTCCGAATGGATGGGCGACGACAAGTGGACAGACGTTTTCCGATGGGGGTCAATTATGGAAGGCGGCAATCCCTCTTTGACGATACGATACGGTGACTACGATGCATTCGTGGATGACGACGGCAAGTTGAAAGGTGTCTGCGCATAAGGTGCAGAATGGACTCTCCTCGACAAAGAAGAATGGATTTATTTGCTCGAACAACGCTTTGGCGCACTGGAAAAAAGAGGCGGTGCATTTGTGGGTGGCATTGAGGGCTGGGTGATTTTGCCTGACGATTGGAGCGCGCCCGAAGATGTCGCGCCGTATGTTGGGCAATACGAGGTGAAATATTTAAAAGATTTGCCAAACAATTACACTTTTGAAGAATGGGCAAAAATGGAATCGGCTGGCGCGGTATTCCTGCCCGAAACAGGTAGCATATATGGAAATAATATGTCCTCGTTTGCTTTTAAATCCTGTGTATATCAATCTCTGTCGTATAATGCGATTAAAGGTGATGTATTAAAGCAGGTGGGGGGGATTGTTGTTGATCTTGGAACACTTATACTGCGTAGCTCGTGGAGTGTTGACGCATACAGCAATCTATATTACCCCGTCCGCTTGGTGCAAAAAATAGACGATTCATTCGTCAAGACAAAATAAAAACGGCGATTTATTTGCCGCGAAAAAAATCTTTTTATAACTTTGCCATATCATATTATGCGACACATTTTTTACATATTGGCTTTGCTGCTCCTTCCCCTTGCCGCCGTGGCGCAGAGCGACAGCGACGATGACGACGAAGACGACCGTTATGACACCATACAGCCGTCTGCGGTGTCGTGGCGTGTGATGATTGACGCCGAGACCACCATTGGCGATGTCGGTGTCTATGGGTTAGGTGTCACTGGCGGCATCAATTTCGCTGGTGACCATCTTTTTTATGGTGTTGGGATTAGCGGAATGTATGCCTTCCGCGAGGAGGAGACGCACGAGGAAGAAATCAATACAGGCAAAGAAACTGGCAAAGTGTCCACACAAATTGTCTATGACAAATACGGCGTTGACAAGATGTATATAAATATCTCTATGTTTTTGAGATACAGCGTGTTGCCGCAACGGATGTTTTCTCCTGTGTTTCAGTTCAAGATTTCCAAGGCGTTGAACGAAAGGTCAACGAGTTTCAAGAGTGCTTGTCTTGGAATCAGTTACAAGATGCCTGACAGCGGACATTCGTGGACGTTGTCGGTAGGCGTCTGCCGTTTTGATTACAATGTCAGCAAGAAACGCACAGTAAAATTGGATTACAATTCGTTGACGGTGGTCAATCTGGGGTTCAAGTTTTAAGATGACCCAAAAATTTTTTGCATTTTGTTCAATCCTCTGTCAATCAGTCGCTTATTATGTTGATAACCTTTGTATCTTGCGTTTTTCACGTTAAGGAAACATAAATTTTCCGTGAAACACTATGACTTTTTCGCAAAATATTATTATCTTTGTACGCTGAAAGAATCCATTTGTGGGTTCACTCAAAAACAGATTAGGAATACATTATACTAAATAATATGTCAAGAGTATTTGCAATAGCCAACCAAAAAGGTGGAGTTGGCAAGACTACAACATCAATCAACCTCGGCGCGTCGCTCGCGATATTGGAAAAGAAGATATTGCTCATCGACGCCGATCCGCAGGCCAACTGTACTTCCGGCCTTGGATTTGAGTTGAAGTCCATCGAAAAGAGCATCTACGACGCCCTCACCGACGACGTGGAGCCCAAGGACATCATCCTCCAAACAGGTACTGATGGCCTCGACATCGTTCCCTCGCACATCGACCTCGTGGGCGCGGAGATTGAACTCCTCAACGTAGAATCGCGCGAGTACAGGCTCAAATCGTTCATCAACAAGGTGCGCGATATGTACGACTACATCATCATCGACTGTTCGCCGTCGTTGGGTCTCCTCACCGTCAACGCCCTCACCGCCGCCGACGCGGTAATCATCCCCGTGCAGTGCGAATACTTTGCGCTCGAAGGCCTTGGCAAGCTCCTCAACACTGTCAAGATGATTCAGGCAAGGCTCAACCCCGATTTGCAGACAGAAGGCTTCCTCCTCACTATGTACGACAGCCGTCTCCGTCTCTCCAATCAGGTGGTGGACCAAGTGCGTCAACATTTCCAAGAAATGGTGTTCAAGACATTGATTTTGAGGAATATCCGTCTTTCGGAGGCTCCGTCTTACGGCAAGCCGGTAATTGAGTACGACGCCACTTCGAGCGGCGCGGTCAATTATCTCAACCTCGCAAAGGAAATCCTTGAAAAAGACGCAGCAAGGAACGCAGCAAAACAAGCATAATTAACACCTAAAAAACTTTTTGGAGCAATGGCAAAAGCAAAGATAGGCGGTCTCAACCGTGGTCTCGACTTCCTGATTCAGGACAACAAGACATTCGAGCACAATCAGCCCGAGGAAGTGGTCAATACGGGCAGCATCGCCCTCATCGACATCAATGTAATCGTACCAAACCCGACGCAGCCCCGCACGGATTTCGACGAGAACGCCATCAACGAGCTTGCCGAATCCATCAAGACTTTGGGCATCATTCAGCCGCTCACCCTCCGCAAGAAGGACGACAAGTACGAAATCATTTCGGGCGAGCGGCGTTACCGTGCATCCAAGATTGCCGGGCTTACCGAAGTGCCGGCGTACATCACCGAAGCCGACGACAGCAAGGCGTTGCAGATGGCTCTCGTTGAAAACATTCAGCGCGAAGACCTCAATTCAATCGAAGTAGCTATCACCTACAACCGCCTTATCGAAGAGTGCCACCTGACACAGGAGGAACTCAGCACGAGGCTCGGCAAGGGACGCAGCACCATCGCCAATTCGCTCCGATTGCTCCGTCTGCCCGACCAAATGCAGGCGGCTCTGCGCAACAAGGTGATTACAGAAGGTCAGATACGTCCGCTCATCAGCCTCGACGACCCCGAATTGCAGCTCGACCTCTTCCAAAAGGTATTGAACTACGGACTTTCGGCGCGTCAAGTGGAGATGCTCGTCAAAGACCCCGACGGCTACGTCTTTGAACTCGAACAGAAGGCGCAGGACGAGGAATCCGGCGCAGAAAATCCCGACGAGAACCCCGACGACAAGAAGCTGATGGTGAAGGCCAACTGTCCAAAGCTCACCGACGAGCAGAAGAAACTCAAAAAGAATTTCACACAAAAATTCAATGTGCCTGTTGACTTGAAACTCGACAGCAAGGGCATTTACAAGCTCACCTTCAACCTCAAATCCACCGAGGATTACGACAAGATAATCGGCATCCTCAACAATATTCAAATCTAACGCCCCGTATGACCGTCCAAAAGATATTTTTGACAGCCGTGGTGTTTGTCTTGACGGCAATTGCTAATATAGCCACGGCGCAAGAGCCCGACGCAGAGAAGCCCGACCTCGACGACCCTGCCGTGCAGCAAGGATACCGCGAGGGTAGGGTGGACACTATGCCGCCGCGCATCAGTTTTGACGAAGGTGAAAATTACGATTTGGTCAACGACAGCACCCTCACAGCCGAGGAGGATTCAGTGAAGGAAATCACCAAAAATCCCAAACTTGCCGGATGGCTTTCGTGTGCCTTGCCGGGCGCGGGTCAGGTCTATAACGGTCAATATTGGAAAGTGCCGATTATCTACGGCGGCATTGGCACGTTGGTATATGTGTCGCAGTTTTATAATGTCCGTTACAAGCAATTGAAAAACGACGAGCATTATCTCCTCGCGATGCAAAACGGCGATTCTACCTACACAGGACACAGTTTTTACGGCCTCACAACAGAAAACGACATCGTGCGCTATATGCGCAAATACCGCCGTTACCGTGATTTTTGCTATCTCGGTATGTTTCTTGTTTATATGATGAATATATTCGACGCCGTGGTCGATGCGCATCTGTACGATTACAACGTCACCGACGACATCGCCCTGCGCGTGGAGCCATACGCCACCGAACCGAAAATTAGCTTTGATTCCAAGCCGGTATTTGGTGCGCGCATTGTGCTGACTTTTTGATAGAATTATTAATAAAAAATTATGAAAAAGATATTCTTAACCCTTTTGCCGCTGATGTGCGTATGTATTGGCGTGGCGTCGGCGCAGGAACCCGACCCGATGGCTCCCGCCCCTGAATACAACGACGATGAGGCGGCTGACACACTCATTGTACCTGCCGTTACTAATTCAGCCACCGAGTTGGCTACTGAGGAAAGTCAGGTAATCGACGGCATCGACAGCCTTATGTCGCTCGGCTACGTAAAAAGTTCCATCAACACCGCCGAAAACAACCACACAATCGCCAACGAAAACACGCCCGTATTCTTCTCTGATTCGATTTACGAGGCGGCGTTGAAAAAGATACCCACAACATTCCCCTTGGTGTATAATCAAAAGGTGAAGGATTGGATTGAGATGTACCTCCGTCGCGGCAAATTCCTGATTCCCACGATATTGGGATTGTCCAAATATTATTTCCCAAGGATTGAGGAGGTGCTCGACCAATACGACATCCCCCTCGAACTCAAATACCTGACCATCGTAGAATCAGCCCTCAATCCCCGCGCCGTATCAAGGGCGGGCGCAACGGGTTTGTGGCAGTTTATGTACGGCACGGGCAGGATGTACGACCTCGAAGTCACCACGCTCGTGGATGAACGCCGCGACCCCGACAAGGAGACTATCGCCGCCGCAAAACTCCTCAAAGATCTGTATGCAATGTACGGCGATTGGGCTCTCGTGATTGCCGCTTACAACTGCGGCCCCGGCAACGTCAACAAAGCCATCCGTCGCTCCG
>JAFXMJ010000486.1 GCA_017530465.1 Bacteroidales bacterium | reverse complement strand
TTTACACCGCCAAAATTACAACATTTACACCGCCAAAACAAATTTTACACCGCCAAAATTACGCGTATATGACATTTTTTGCAACAAAAAAGGGGCAGCCCAAAGGTGCCCCTTTTTTATTTAAGAATGAATGATATGCTGCATCATTTAGAAGATGAAATCAAAACAAAACCAGATTTTGCCTTGCCCTTGTCGGTGTAGGTGATTTCGCTGCTTGTGATGCAGGTATTGGTCCAATAGGTGCAGTAAGGCTCTGTACGCGCTTCATCGTATGCTACTTTCATATTGTTGCGATAATCCTTAGTCCAGTCAAGCACGAAATAATACCAAAGATCAGAATTTAACAACTGTACTTCTTGATGCGTCCAATGCGTGGAGACAAGCGTCACATAGTAGTCTTCACCAGAGCGAACAGCATGGTCAGCTTTTAGGGAACTCTTGAAGGTAGCCTTCTCGATGGTCTTCCATTTGAAATGACTTGTGCTAAGGGTTGATTGCGAAGGAATATTATTAACAATATCGTAAAATTGATTGTAATCACTTGCGGAAACACAAAAAACGTATGGCACCCAGTAATTGAAATGGCCACCCATAGACCACCTCATTTCGTCGGCAAGCATCTGCCCGTATGGCACCAACAGTTCAACAGAATAGCAGTCATCTTTTTCTTCCAAATTGTCCCATGAAGCAATCTCATAGTTATAATGCGGGGCAAAGGGGTTTAGCTGTCCTATTTCAGGATTATACGCATCCAGATTGAACAGATACGAGATCAAATCTTTCCTTATATCGTTGTTCTGAGGAATTACCTGCATCATTTCCTCAGAGGTCAACTTCGACGCCGAGTTATATACCGACTGATACATATCATCATCGCACAGGATATTTACGATATAGTCGCAGAGAGATGACGCCTTGGCCATCTTGTCGTTATATACGATATCCTTGCCGATGCCACCCCAAGAGCACTTGCCTTTGGAGTGGGACGCTTGGTCATTGAAGGTTACGAAGTGCGCAGGCTCGCCATAATTGTGGTCGGATGTGCAGATGTAGTAGCGATTTTTGTAACGCACTATATCACCAAGCTTGTAAAATGTCTCCTTGTTGGCATTGTCCGCCCATTTTTTTATCAGGCGAATTTGCTGCAAGTGCGGAATCTGCTTGACATTCACATTGATAACCGCCACACAATTGTCTTCCGAGGAGTGCGAATACGATATTTCGCCCACTACAGGGTCGCTGTACGTGAATCCATCGGGATTCTGAGGGTCGATACCCAGAGTAGCCAACGCCTCAGCCGCGTATTCGTCGGCCTTTTGGACATTGCCTACGACAAATCCCCTTACGTATGGTTTTTCAGAGTCCAACACTTCTCCAACTTCTGGCTCGAATGTGCTGTTGGTCCAGCCAGTGGTGAGGTCAGACAAATCCTTGTCGCACCAAATGGTTACAAGGTCGCTCAAAATCGATTCACTAAACTCCGAAAGATCTTCAACGGAGCTTTCTCCCGAAATTTTCTTTTTAGAAGATTCGGAATCTTTGTCGTCGTCCTTGCATGAAGTCCAGCTTAGCATCGCACCAAGCAGGAGAAGAAGGGCGAGGAAACGTGTGTTGTATTTCTTCATAATATTATTAATATTTAAATTTTTTTCCATAAGTTATACGAAATGGAGTAATAAATTGTTTCGTTTTTTCTTTAAGTAATAGTTAATTTTCCACTCAATTATCCTCCCTGCACCACTCCGCATACGAATCCGCCGTTTCGTACAATTTCAATTTCCACAACTCGACTCCTTCCGGCAGGCGGGGCGTTATCTTGGACGCAAAATGGATGAGCATATTTTCACAGGTCGGTTGGAAGGGCACGACGATAACATTGCTAAACATCTGCGAATCGCTGCACGGATGAAACGCCGACTTTTCGTTCAAGACCACAGAATGGTCAAACTTGTCTATAATCTCCTCATTGACAATGCGTTTCAACAGTCCAAAGTCCATCACCATACCGAGTTTGGGAGAATCGGGGTCGGTCTCCGGCGTGCCAATCACAGTTACAAACAATTGATAACTATGACCGTGAAGGCGGCTGCATTTGCCGTCGTAATTGTGCAATGCGTGAGCCGCCTCAAATGAAAAATGTTTTGTCAATCTAATCTTCTGCATCGTAATGGATATTGAAGGTTGAAAGAATGGCTTCAAGTTGCCACAGGAGCGTCTTCTTGTCGTTTTTGCCGCCATAGACGTATGCAAAGGCGGTTACAAGGCGGTTGTTGACGGTATCTACCATACTGTTGCTCACGAAAGGCCCGCCCATAAAGTCGCCCTCGGTCTCCCAAAGTCCGCGCAACTCGCACACATAACTGCCATTACGTGAGAATTGGGTCTTGAAAGGTTCCAAGCGTTTCTCGACAGCCATATAAGAATTGGGCGCAGGGCCGGGGACATTGAGCATCAACACGGAATCCATCTTATTGATTAACCTCTGCATCTCAAAATCCTTGGGTCCAGAGTACGGAAAGTCAAAGAGCAAAAGTCCTTGGCTCGACGTGATGGTCTCACGGCTAATCCACACAAAACGAGTGGAATCCACATCCAACCTATAACCCGCGTTAGGAATTATCATGTCAATGCCGTGGCGTTTGATAAGACGATCTTCTATCGCCATGGCGCGAATTTTCTTGAAACCATAGAGGAAACGCGATTTCTCTGCCATGAGCAACGTGTCATAGACATATTTCTGCACGTTGAACCACGATTTGAGGAAAACGCTGTCGCTCGGTGCTTTGAGCGAAATATACACCTGCGGACGCGCATACTTGTCCGCCTCCACGCGAAATTCCGTGCGAGTGTACTTGGGGTTGATGTCGGCGATGATGATGTTTCGCGACTTTTGAAACATATTGTTGTACGCCGACGGCTTGATGCGGATAATCTTGAACGTAGGCTCGTACTGCGGCAGCACAAGCAC
>JAFXMJ010000051.1 GCA_017530465.1 Bacteroidales bacterium | reverse complement strand
CTGTCGATTTCGTATTTGATGTTGAGCGAGCCGCTGCCGATGCTTCGCGCAAATTCTGTGGTCTTTTGGATTTTTTCGGCGAAGATGTTGAGCGACTTGTAGAATGTGTTGATTTCCTCGTCGGCAGATTCGAGGTGCTCCACCTTGTCGTATTCGCCACGGTCGATGTAATTGAGCATTATGGATGCCTGTTGCATCGGGTTGGTGGATTTCCTAACGAATGTGAGCGTGAAGAACACCATTATGCAGAGTCCAAGGAACGAAAGCAGAAAGTAAGGCATTATCTTTCTGATGGTCTGCTTTATGATTCTCGAATAGTGAATCTCCGATACCAGTGTCCAGGGCTTGCCGCTGTCTTTGACGGTGATGGGGATGAGGGTGATGTGCGACTTGTTGCCGTCGCGGTCTTGGTAGTCGGTGCTGCAAACGAGCGATTCTGTGATTGCCTGCGCCACTTCGTCGTCTTTTTCGATACCGGCGTATGCGTCGAGGAAGTTGGTGCGGTCGAGGTCTTTGTTGGAGTGGCAATATATCTTGCCATTGCTTGCTATCACGAATGGCTTGCCGGCGTAGTCGAGTGGCATTTCGTCGAGCGTCTTGGCAATGTGCGTGAGCTGCATCTCGGCCTCAACTATGCCTATGAATGTGTCGTTGAGCACCATCCTCGTGGCTATCGAAGTGCATTGCTGTGTTTCGGAGTGTGCGATGTATTCGCTTGTATTGATTTCTGGACTTGTGAACAGCGTGTGCATCGAGCCGTTTTTCATCTGGTAATAATTTTCGCTCACGTACTCGCCTTCGAGGTCCACGGTGTCTTTTGTGATGCGTGGACGGCCGTCGAGCATATACGCCTTCATAATGAGGCGTCCGTATGGACGGCTCCATGTCTTGCACACGGCTGAAAATTCCCATGTGACCGTGATGGATGCAAACTGTGGATTCTCGATGCAGAGGGTTTGCAGGCTCTGCTCCACGTATGGTATGAGGTCGTAGCCGTATTTTTCGCGGGCTGACGCCAGCATGTTGCCAATAGTGCTGGTGGTCTGTACGCTTGAATTGAGGTACGACGAAATCTCGTCCGACTTGTACTGGCTGTATCTGTCGGATGTCCTGATGGTCTGGTTGAGGCTTACCTTGTAGTCGTCATATACGAGGTACGTGGCTACCAGTATGTACGCCAGCAGCAGCGAGAATATTAATATTGCTATGTTGCGAAAGTTGTTTTTCATTATGTCGTTCAGCTTATTATCGTAATTGTTATTAAAAAAACATCTAACAATTTTTGCACCAAACATTCTAATGAACGCCGGAGCCGTTATTTTTGCAACCAAAGTTATAAATTATCTTTGAGATTTTGAGCGTTTTTTGCGAAATGTTTATTTAATTTTATTTTTTAACATTTGTTAACTAAAATCGTGAAACCTTTTTGATGTTTTTGCGTTCTTATAGGTGTGTTTCATGTTATAGAATACTTCTTTTTTTAGTTGTTTATTTTTTGATTGCGGGGCGACCATCCGGGCGCCCCGTTCTTTTTATGGTCTATTATCTGATTGATTTACAATGTTTTTCCCGCGATATAATGTCTTCCTATCTGACATTCGATGCAGCGGCGCGGCTTGCAGTATGCTGTGTCGAGCTGTATGACCGCCTGCGAGTCGTATGCAGATTTTATTGTGATGCCCGCCTTTTTTTTTGTTTCAACGAGCGAATTTTTTTCGGGCGGAAGTTTTTCCAGGATGTCAACTGCGAGTTCGGCGAGGTCGCAATTGCCGGTATATTGCGCGTAACAGGTAAGGAACGGGCAGACAAGATTGATGATTAGTAGGTGTTTCGCCTCGGTGCCGAGTGGCGGGATTTCGTTGTTGCTTTTTATTGAGAATAATGATTCCATCTGCTCAATGTCGGTGCAGGACAGCATCTTGTCAAAGATTGGTGTATTGGAGGCGATGAGTGAGGCGAGTTGCCGCATGCGGACGAATGGAGAATTTTGCGGGCGAGTGCCCGAATATTTCCAAATGCTGTGTTCGATAGGGGAGAGGTTGTATTTTGCCTGTTGAAATTTGTATTCTTGCAACAGATTTTCGCTGTCCGCGCCTTTGTATTTGCCCGAAAGCAGGAATCCCGCCTGTCCGTACAGCAATGCAAGTATTGTGATGAAGGAGTCGGAGTTTTTAATGATAAGGTTGTAGGGCAATGATTTTGCAGTCAGCTCGAATGGTGTGGAATTTTTGCCGAATCCAAAGCTCCTTGCCGTATGTTGCCAAAAAGTCTGCAGCCAGTCGCCTTGCGTTGTTTCGAGGGTGGTGCGAATGAGTTCGGCTTTTTGCTGAAGTCTTTCTATTGTGAGCCGTGAGGTGAATGTCAACGAGTTGAATGTGTTGAGTTCAAGTATTCCTGCAGGGCAGAGATGCGGGTTTTGCTGTGAGAGGAGCTTGTTGCAACGGATGTCGATTTCCTTGTCGTATTGTATTACAAGGGTGGGGACGAGGTTTCCGCGCCGGTCGGTGAGGGGTGCGTCGTCCTCGAATACCACGTGCATTATTATATTGTCGTATGCGTGGTCGAGGTGGTGCTTGTGGAGCGGCCAGTGCGACGATTTGGTGTGCAGCTCCACATTGCCGGTCCAAAGGATGTCGCCGATGCGTATCTGTGCGTCGGTGATGTCTGGACCGGACATTGTGTTGGTGTATCCTGTCTTGACTACTTGGACGGGTTCGCCTTGCGTTGTGTGCAGTCCGGCTGGGTCAAAGAGCCTGTTTTGCCATATAAGTGCGAGTGTCTTTTCGTTCATAGTAAGGTGGTTAGTCGTCCACGATGAGCTTTTTGAGGCGTTCTATCTGGTATTCCTTCGCCTCTTCGCGTATCCTCTGTGCGGTGTTGGTGAAGTATTGATGCGTAGATAGAAATGCTACTTGTTTTTTGTTCCAGGTATTGAGGTCGATGTCGGAGCCTTGCTCGCGGAGCTCTTCGTAGAGCGCATTGGAGATAGGGATGAAGTCGCTGCGACCGAGGTAGTCGAGGTCGGCATCGCAGATTACCTTTTCGAGCAGGTTGTGCGGGTTTGGCGGCAGTTTGGTCGCCATGATGATGTCGCAGATTTTGTTGATTTGCTCGTCGTCGTAGTGCCATTTGGGCAGGATTTCGCGGGCAAACTGCGTGCTGTAAAATTCGTGGTTGTCGAATCCGATGATGAGTCCCGAGTCGTGGAACAACGCAGCCGTCTTGAGCAGGAGGATGTCGGTGTCGTCGAGGCCTTCGCCGAGTCCGATGAGCTCAGCCTGGTTGACAACGTCGATGGTGTGCTTGTAATTGTGATAATGCAAGGTTTTTGGGAGTTCGCGTTCGAGCTTGTCGAGCAGAAATTCCTGAAGGTCGGTAAACTGGCGGAGTGCGTATTTGATTTTGAAGATTTCGTTGGGGTATTCGCCCACCTTTTTATTGACCGACAATGCCGGGCGCAGCCTCCTGACGTAGTACATCTCGAGGTCGCCGTGGTACTTGACCGGGGTCACGCCATTGTAGTCCGTTACAAAATACTCCCTGACAAGTTCGTATGTATATACCGACACGTTGATTTTGTCGTGCTCTGCCGCCGCCGCCATTCGTGTGGCGATGTTGACAGTCTCGCCCTTGATGTCGTATGAAAATTTTTTCTTGCCGTTGACAGTAGCCACCACGGGGCCAGTGTGGATGCCGATGCGGAGTTCCCAAAACTTATTGTCGTCGTCCACCATAGCCTTGAGCCCTTTGGTGTAGCGCACCATTTCCATCGCACTGAGCACTACGTCCACGGGGTTGGTGATATTCTTTTCGGGGATGCCGCCCACACACATAAATGCATCACCGATAGTCTTGATAATCTGAAGATTGTGCGCCGCAGCAATGTCGGCAAACTGGATGATTATCTGGTCGAGTTCGTCCACGCCCGACTGTGTGCGTGGCTCGTTGTTGTTGGACTTGTAGCCGCGCATATCTACATACATCACCGTTGCCATCTTGAATCTGAGCAGGCGTGTGCCGGTCTCGTTGTCGATGGTGATGTCTTGTGGCAACACGTCTTTGGGGAGCGTCGATATGATGCCTTCGAGGCGGTCCACTTCCGACTGCGCTTTTTCGTATGATGCCCTCAGCTGGTCTATCTGCTCCTTGGCTTGCGCCAGCTCCTGTTCCAGGCGTGAGTTCTTGAAGATTAGCTCGTTTTGGCTGTTGTCCATGACGTTTGAGTTTGTTATGTGAATATGGGGCGAATTTACAAATAAAGTTTGATTTTTCTAAAAAAAAGCTGCGACTATGGTCTGCGATGATGCGGACTTGATAATCGCAGCTTTTTTAGGTAGGTGCCGATTGGCTTTTATGCTATCGGGTGAGGAGCCAGAGAGCCTGGTCGATGTTTTTGCGGAGTCCGGGCAGTGCTGCACGTGCTTCTGCCACGGTCTTAAACTGTTGTACTGTCACCCTGTGGTATTGGCCGTAGGGCTCGAGAATTTTGGAGTCATAGCCTTTGGCCTTGAGCTTCGTGTTGAGCTTCTGAGCGTTGTTGTAGAGGGTGAAGCTACCAGCCACGATGTAGAACACGTTGGATTCGTTGACCTTGGTGTCGGGTACCTGCGAGAGGTTGCCTTCCTTGTCCTCGGTCATCACGGGCTCCGGTTCGGTCTTGGTGTCAGTGGTGCTTTGGTCGGCAGTGGTAGTGCCATAATCACTGTCGGCAGTGCTTCCAGTGTATTCCGTGTCGGCGTATGGGTCGTATGTCGACATTGTGTCGCTGTTGTTGCTTGCCTGGTCAGCGTTCTTGTTGTTCTTGCATCCTGCAAGTGAGAGCAGTGCTACTGATGCAAGCGCGAGTCCAAATAGTTTAAGTTTTGACATAATGTGTTTATTTTTAGAGTTTTACAATTGTGTATAGATTTTTTTCCAGTTGTAAAGTTACAAATAAATTTTGATACCGTGTATATTTTTCGTTTCTTTTTTTTAATATGCCACCCTTAATGCAGTTGCGTTGTTGAATTTGTCCTTGGAGATTGCCACTGGGCTTGGGTTGGCGAGGCTTGCAAAGTATGCCATAGCGTGGCAGCTGTCGGCCTCCATGAGGAAGTAGATGTTGCCGTCGTCGGAGACCGCGAAGTCTTTGCACGACTTGTCGCCCGGTAGGATTTTGAGGATGTCGCCGTTGGTGATGTTGTAGATATTGAGGTGTCGGAGGTCGTCGCGTTCCGAGTCGTAGTCGGCGCAGGTATATACGATGCGGTCGTTGCCCGGGGTAAACTGGATTTTGCAAGCAGTATTGATGGACAGGCCGTTGTCAACGCAGAGATGGTCGCAGCTGATAGTCTTGATGTGCTTAGCCGTTCCGTTGTCGAATTTGTAAACGAGCACTTTCTGCATGTCGTGGCAGGAGAGCAGCCTGCCGTCGGGACTGAAAGTCGGGTTGTACAATGCCTTGGTATCAGGATTGACGATGCTTGTGAGCGTGCTGTCGCGCATGTCGTACAGAATCACCATGCACGAATATTCGTCGAATTGGCAGCTTACTGCGAGATAATTGCCATCAGGGCTGAAGCTGCGCGAGTGGTAATTGTACCTGCCGAGGTCAAGGCTTTTGTCTTTTTGAGTATTGATGTTGTACAGATGCACGGAGCATCGTCCGTCGGTGGTGTCGGTATATGCAATGATGTCGCCGCTTGGCGATAGTGTGATGTCGGTTCCTTTGATTTCGGTGT
>JAFXMJ010000485.1 GCA_017530465.1 Bacteroidales bacterium | reverse complement strand
GAATGAATAATATGCTTCGCCTTCGTCGTCGTTTTGGTAGAAGAACACACGGAGGTCGTTGCCATCGTAGCGCGCCTTGTAGGTAGGTGTTGAGGAGCCGTCCAGTCCGAAGCAATAACGGATGATGAGTTCGCCGTTTTGGGAGATGGCGAGGGTGTCCCAATGGAAGTAGGATGCGAACTCTTCGTCGTTTTCGAGCCCGTAGCGGGCACCGAGTTTGGAAGCGTCGATGTCCTTGTGGAGGGTGTATCTGCCGCCTTTGTCGCCAAAGAAGATTTGGAGGCTTTTGGCGATAAGATGTTTTTCGTTTAATTCGTCCTGCCATTCCCTTGCGCTGATTGCCACGGAGTCGCGATTGCCGTCGCGGTTGATGTCGCCGGTGGCAAATAGTATGCAGGGGTCTTTTGGCGAGTCGGGTTCGGCGGTTGTAGCCGTGGACGTGGTGGGTTCGGCGGCGGTTGCGTTGTCGCCGCCTTGGGTCTGTGTCTGATTGTTGGAGCCTCCGCCGCAGGATGCGATTACGAGGGCGAGGAGGAGGATGATTGAGAGTCTTTTCATGGTAGATGAGTATGTTATTCTGTTATTATTTCAATTTTGTAGCGCAAATCCTGTTGGTTGTCGCGGACGTATTCCAAAATCTTGAACACCGCAAAATCAATTTTTTCGCCCACAAACTCGGTGTAAATCTCTTGGTCGGATTCTTCGAGCCTGATGCGCGGGCTGCGGGGGATTGGTACGCCGTCCTTGTCGGTGATGGTGAAGATATACATGGATGCTTCACCCGATGGTTTTTGCAAGCCTTTGGATTTCAAGTATTTGTCTTCATAATAAAATTCCGCCTTGCTGCCTGAATCCATATTCTTCAACGTGAACAACGGTTGGCCTTTTTGTGCGCCGAGGAGTTCGGGAATGTCAAGGTTCATGTATTCTACGGCATCGTCCACGGTGTCTTCTACGCCTTTGTATCCCAACCTTGCCCCAAAAAATATGCTGAGTCCAATGATGACCGCAAGGCTGTACAGGATGAACTGTTTGAATTGGCGGCGCACTTTCTTTTTGGTATCGACGGCGGAATAAAACCGTTTGTCGTACCCTTCCAAATAATTGTGTACGTCGGGATATTGTGAGAGCGGGGCGGTCTGTGCCTTCGTGGATTGTATTTGACGGAAAAAATTGCCCTCGTCGTCGGCGTCGCCCAAAATCGGGATGCCGATGGCGGTCTTTTTCCATTCCTTGGCTACTTCGTCGTTGCCCATGTGCATATTAAGCACGGCAAACATCATAAGCCCCGGAAACGCCACCAATGCAAATATGATTGCCGTGATCGACATGCTCAGCACAAACGGGACGAACACTATAAGCATCGAGAATGCCAATATCTTGCCTGTGTTGTGGCGTATCATCTGCCCCAAATTGCGCGGGTAGCAGGTCTTGTATTGTTCCAAAAGGCTTTCCAATTCGGTGGAAATCTGTTGGAATCGTGTTTTGATGTCTTCCATAACGTATTGGTTTTTAATAGATTGAGTAAGAACTGATGCTGTTGATAGTGTTATATAGATTGTGGTAACGCCATCCATCGGTAACATCGAAATTCACCAAGTCTGACACAAATTCCATGTAGCCGCCTTCGCCTTTGCATAGTTTGCCGTCGAGGTAGTAGATGTCTTCGGTCTGTGCCGCGTCCATGTCGCCAAATCCGGTGTCTATTGGGTTGCCGTTTTGGTCCAAAAATATCAGGCGCAGATTGAACGCCTGCAACGAATCGGTCAATTCGCCGATGGGATTGATGCGTATGCCGCTCACTCGCAGCGCAATCTTGGCTTCGGATTCGGAGGCGCGGATGTAATGTCCGTCTAATGGCTGTATGTCGTAGGTGAGCACTGCGTTGCCCGATACCGTGATATATGGCGCGAGTTCGGAGGAGACGGGGAGTTGCTCGTTGATATGGAGGGGGATTTTTTTGTCGGCAAGTCCGTAAAACTCTGGGAACGCTTCAAGTTGGTTGTTGTAGAGTTGGCGTGATGACGGCGTGATTGACAGCATCAGAATCATTGCCGCAAAAATTCCCAAAATGCTTATTGTGAGCATGTTGCGGTTGTGGTTGTGGGCCTTTTTGTATTCGGCTACAAGGGCTGAATATTCGCTCAGAATGTTCTGTGCCTCGGTGTTGTTGCCGTAGAGCGTGTGTATCTGCGCGGCGTACATCTCCTCGCGATGTATTGCCGAATAAAACTGACGGTCTGCCAACTGCACGGGCGACTTGCCTTCTATGGTGATTTTTTGTGCCGCCCGCCAGTTGAAGAAGTAACTGTTTTCGCCTACAAACGCCGCCACACACCACAGCAATGCCGATATTACGAACAATATTATTATAGGCGTGGTGCTTGTAAAGAACCAAAAACCTTTGATGGCGGGTATGAGTAGTATCATCGCGAAAAAGAAGATGAACAGTTTTTTTCTGTAACATATCACTTCCCAGACCGTAGGCTGCGGCGTGGCTTTGATTTCGTCGATGCTCTGTTGGATGTTTTCGATGAGGCGTTTGACGTTGAGGTCGGAGCCTTGCTGCTCGTGGAGGATGTGTCCGCAATGCGTGCAGACGTTGCTCACGAGGGGGAACGGTGCGCCGCAGTCGGGACAGGTTTTGAGGTTGTGCTGCTCTACGGCTGTGCGGGCGTTTTCGGCTTGGATTTGTTGCGCGGCGTCGCCCGTGATGTATGGTGGCGGCGTGGTGGTCTGTTTGGGCTGAGGCTCGGTGTTGTCGAGTTTTTCG
>JAFXMJ010000484.1 GCA_017530465.1 Bacteroidales bacterium | reverse complement strand
CCCAACTTGCTGATTTTGATTACTATTTCAGTCTCATACTCAACCTGTTGCGAAAATTCGGGTATGTAAAAATCATAATGGTTGCGCAGGAGCGACGTCTCGGGCTTGATGAAAAACACGGGTTCCTCCTCAGGCACCATCCCAAACTCCTCGCAATGCTTGCGGTAATTGCCGGCGATACAAAAAATCTTCATAATATATTATATTGTGGTTTGTTTGGCTGCAAAGATACATAAAAAAACAAAATAATCATTTTTGTCTGTTCCCAAAAAAACTCTTATATTTGCAAAAAATAAAAGTGCAAATCACCATAACCAATGGCAAAACAAGACAAGAAACAGACAAAAACTATGGAGGCGGCTCTGTGGGAATCGTGCAACAAACTGCGCGGCGCAGTAGAACCCGCTGAATACAAGCACGTTGTGCTAAGCCTTATTTTCTTAAAATATGCAGGCGACCGATTTGAACAGCGCAAAAGCCAACTCATTGAGCAGGGCTTGCAAGAGTATATCGACACCGTGGAGTTTTACACCGCCGAAAACGTCTTTTACCTTTCGCCTAAATGCCGTTGGTCGTTTATTATGGCTAACGCCAAACAGTCGGAAATCTTCAAAATCATCGACGAAGCACTTGCCGACATCGAAAAAACCAACAAGCAACTTGCCGGAGCGTTGCCAAACAATTATTACTCTAACCTCGGATTAGACAAGGTGAAATTTGCCTCGCTCCTCGACGAAATCAACAAACTCGACACCGCAACAGATTCTGAAAACGACCTCATTGGCAGAGTGTACGAATATTTTCTTGGAAAATTTGCCATAGCAGAAGGCAAAGGCAAAGGCGAATACTACACCCCTAAAACCGTTGTCAACCTCATTGCCGAAATGATAGAGCCTTATGACGGCAAGATTTACGACCCGTGTTGTGGCTCGGGCGGTATGTTTGTGCAGTCGATGAAATTTGTGAAGGCGCACCACGGCAACCAAAAAAACATCAGCGTTTACGGTCAGGAAAACACCAACACAACATTCAAACTTGCGCGAATGAACCTCGCCATCCGTGGCATTTCGGGCGACATCAAACAGGGTGACACGTTCCACAACGACCAGCACAAAGACCTCAAAGCCGACTATATAATGGCTAATCCTCCATTCAACCAAAAAGATTGGCGCGAAGACAACCAACTCACTGACGACCCGCGATGGCAGGGCTACGAAATTCCGCCTTCCACCAACGCCAACTACGGATGGATTCTCAACATACTCTCAAAACTTTCTAATAGCGGCACTGCGGGATTCCTACTTTCCAATGGCGCACTCAGCGCAGACGGAACGGAACTCAAAATCCGAAAGGCTCTCATCCAAAACGACAAAGTGGAAGCAATAGCCATACTGCCACGCAATATGTTTTATTCTACTGACATCAGCGTTACGCTTTGGATACTCAACAACAACAAGAAAGCAAGAGTTGTTACCAAAAACGGCGAGGAGATTCATTACCGCGACCGCGAAAACGAAGTGCTCTTCATCGACCTGCGTCAGTGGGGCGAGCCGTTTGAGAAAAAATACATACAGTTTTCGCCCGAACAGATAACCCAGATAGCGCAAAACTTTCACAATTGGCAGCGCGAAGGCGCAAAAGACACATACCGCAACGTACCCGAATATTGCTACTCCGCCACCATCTCCGAAATAGAGCAAAAAGGTTACAGCCTTGTGCCAAGCAAGTACATCGAGTTTGCCAACCGTGACGAGCAGATTGATTTTGACTCCAAGATGAAGGAGTTGCAAACCGAAATCCGCAGCCTGTTGCAGCAGGAAGAACAAAGCAAAAAGGATTTGAAAGACTTGTTTGAAAAATTAGGCTTCGGATTGTGATAAATCTTGCAAATTCTTGCTAATTTTGCAAAAACTTGCAAGAATTTGCAGGTTTTTGCAGATTATTCGCTATATTTGCATAGTCATTAACAACTATTTAGTTATGATAGAACAGCCGCCCAAAATAGACCGCAAAGTGTTTTTAGATGCCCTCACAAAGGGTGTCAACGCCGATATTGCCCCAATTATTGACAAAATAAACAACGACTACGATTATTGGGACAAGGTGAAATACAAGCAATTGCCCCAAAAATACACTCCTCAGACATTATGGACGCTCGTAAAAGCATCCCGAATGAGGGGATGGATTAATGTTTGGGACAAATATGGCATCTCGCTGTGTGTAACCAGCAATATGCAACGTATGTGTCACGACTTCGATATGAAATTTGGTAGTTTTTGGGAAGACGGCAACGATTATCAAAGCCCGGAAAAAAAATATTATCTGTCAAGTTCGTTGATGGAAGAGGCCATCTATTCCAGCATTATGGAAGGTGCGTCCACTACCCGCGTGGTAGCCAAGGAAATGCTGCGAAAGAAAAAATCTCCACACAACAAGGCTCAGCAAATGATTATAAACAATTATAAAACAATTCAATACATTGTAGAACACCGAAACGAGCCGCTCACTAAGGAGAACCTCCTGTATATCCATCAATTGATGACAGAAAAAACACTTGACAATCCGGAAGACGCCGGAAGGTTCAGAACCAACGACAAAGTGGTTGTAGCCAATATGATGGACGGCGACATCGTGCACACGCCGCCATCGTTTACTGAAATACCAGAATTTGTAAAAACGCTGTGCGGTTTTTTCAACAACGACAATCCGCATACGTTTATTCACCCGATTATAAAAGGCATAATCATTCATTTTATGCTCGCGTATATGCACCCGTTTGTTGACGGCAACGGGCGGACGGCTCGCGCATTGTTCTATTGGTATATGCTCAAAGAAAATTACAGTCTTACTGAGTATATGTCGATTTCGAGGGTGATTGCAAAATCAAAAAACGCCTACGAAAAATCGTTCCGCTATACGGAAGCCGATGATAACGATATGGGTTATTTTGTGGCGTACAATCTGAAAGCGTTGGATACGGCGTTCAATCAATTGCGCGATTACATACAAAGAAAACAACGGGAAAAGAGAGCCGCGCAATCTTTTATGATGGCAGGAAACATCAATCAACGCCAGGCAACGGTTTTGCAGCGGTTGACCGACGAGCCAAGCGCAGTAATCACTGTAAAAGATTTGCAACAACTCTTCTCGATTTCGTCGATGACGGCAAGAAAAGACCTCACAGAGTTGGTTCAGCAAGGTTATCTGCAAGAAATTGCAATCAACAAAGTAACACGCGGATACATAAAAAAATAACATCTAACCACTATGGAACTAAAACGTTTAGGCAATTATATCAGAGAAGTCAATGTCCGTAACAGGGATTTGAAGGTGACGAAACTTGTCGGGCTGACAATAGACAAAGCATTTATTCCGTCGGTGGCAAATGTTATCGGCACAGACCTTTCTAACTATAAAATTATAAGCAAAGAACAATTTGCTTGTAGTCTTATG
>JAFXMJ010000483.1 GCA_017530465.1 Bacteroidales bacterium | reverse complement strand
GATTACTCCTATTGTGTCGTTGGAATTGGAAAGTGCTTGTTCCTCAAAGGAATTTACCCGATAGTTTACAAACCATACTTTGAATACAATAATTATCGCAGCCACAATTAATGATAATACAGCATCCAATCTATCTCTTTTGTCTGGGTATTGTGGCTGTTCTAAGGCTGTGAAGTTTATCACGAAAAGTACAAGAAATTGTACTACACAGTAGAAAAAATGCCATGCAATTGTTCGCTCTCCGTCGTTGATGACAAAATATTTCATCAACATTATTTCAAATGGCGTGGACACAATCATTATAATCAGTGTAATCAGGATTGTTTTTTGTTTCCTGATAGTGTCGTGCCCGTCGCTGTCGTGTGAGAAATCGTAATCCATAGCGTTTAGTTTTTTATAATTTGTTTTTTCATAGTGTGGTTGTTTAATAAAAAAGGATTGCGGTGGATGTGTCCGCAATCCTTTTTTGTTTTCGGCAGGCGAGCCGCCTACATTCCAATTATCTTACCGCCATTATGCTATCGACGATGTATTTTTGCATACCGCGCCAGGGGAGGGCGTTTTTGTACTCGGTGTAGTGGAGCTCCACTTCGCGGCCGGTGCAGCGCATCAGGGAGTCGCCGATGCGGGGATCTTCGATTGAGAAGTCAAATTCTGGCATCTGTATGCCGCCGCCGGCACTGCCTTTGAGTCCCGCCTGAATCACGCGGCCTTCGTAGGTCTTGAAGACGTAGCCTTTGAGCGTTACAAAATTGAGCGTGCCGCTCTTGACGCCTGTGCCAAATGACCAATAGTAGTTGAAGAAGACGTAGATGCCCAATCCAATCAATACCACGAGTATTGCACTAATTATCCATTTCATCATAGCTGTAATGTTTTAAGGGTTTGTTAGTCGTTAATCATCATCGGCATCAGAAGCATAAGCTCGTCTTCGTTTTCCGATTCGCGTTCGAGCGGCACGATGATGCCCGAGCGTGAAGGATCCGACATTTGGAGCACGATGTTTTCTGATGAGATGGCTGTGAGTATCTGAATGAGAAACGCCGACTTGAAACCGATGTTCATCGGTTCGCCGTCGTATTGCGCGCTCACTTTTTCGTAAGCGGAGATGGAGAAGTCGATATCCTGAGCCGATACCACCACGTGATCCGATTGGAGTTCGAGTTTCACGAGGTTGCTTGCCTGGTTGGCAAACACCGAGACACGTTTGAGCGTTGTGAGGAAGTCCAGACGGTTGATGGTGAGGCGGTTGGGGTTGTTGTTGGGGATGATGGCTTCGTAGTTGGGGTACTGGCCTTCCACAAGGCGGCATATCATCTCGTAGTTGGAGAGGGTGAAGTGTGCGTTTTTGTCGTCAAACTTCATCGTGATGTCGCCTGTCTCCTTCGGCAGGATGTTTTTGAGGGTGTCGGCGGGTTTCTTGGGAAGGATGAAAGAAGCCTCCCTCGGGCTTGTGATGGTGTTGTTGCGGAATCTAACGAGCTTGTGCGCGTCGGATGCTGCAAAGGTGATTGACGAGTCGTTTGCAATGATGGAGATGCCGTTCATCACGGGACGGAGGTCGTCGTCGGCTGTGGCGAAGAGGGTCTTTGTGATGCCTTTGAGCAGTGTGCTGCCGGGCATAGTCATCGAAGTGGTGTTGGCTTCGTCGAGGCCTTGGAGGTTGGGGTACTCGTCGCCGTTCTGACCCATCACGCTGAATTTGCCGTTGTCGCTTATGATGTCCACAGCCATAGTTTCGAGGTTGGCTTCGAGGATGAGCGGCTGCTCGGGAAATTCTTTGAGTATGTCGGTGAGGCGTTTTGCCTCTACTGTAATCTTGCCTTCGCCTTCCACGTTGTTGAGTTGGAGGCGTGCGCGCATCGTGGTTTCGAGGTCGCTTGCTGTGATGGTGAGCGTCTCCCCCTGGATTTCAAAAAGGAAGTTGAGGAGAGCTGGTATTGTGCTTTTGCTGCTGATGACGCGGCTTACGGTCTGCAAGCGCGAGAGCAGTTCGGTGCTTGATACTACAAATTTCATTGGTTGGTATTTTATAATTGTTTTGTTTTATTCGTTAATTGTTAATTGTCAACTGTCAACTGTCAACTGTCAATTGTCCACTTATTCCCTTGCCGGCAGCGTGAGTATCCACATCTGGTTTTTGTTGTAGTCGTGGAGGCCGATGCCGTTGCCGTATTTGACTATTTCGAGGCTCTTGAAGCCGATGTCGTGCTTGCCGCGTATGGTGCCGAGGTAGTCGAGATACTCGCCGTTGGTCTCCACTTCGTGTACCGACACCGTGCGGAGTATCTGTATCTGGGTGTTGACTTCGTCGTCGGTGGCGTTGCCGCTGCGGAGTTCGCGTATTTGGGCTATGGTGAGCTGTTCGGCTTCTTCGTTGAGGGAGAATGTCTGCTCGTAGTCAACTTCTTGAAACAAATACGCGCCATCATCCTCGCTCCAAATGCCGGGGCCTATCACTGTGTACTCCTTGCCGTTGGCGAGTACGTCCCACGAGGTCACTTCCTCGGGCGTCTGCGCCATCGCCGCCGTGGATATTGCGGTAGCCGCTATTATTGTCAATATTTTTTTCATAATGTCTTGTGGTTTAGTTGTTTTGGGTGTATTGTCAATAATTATACTTCGTAGCCAAATCCACGGAGACGTCCGGTATTGTCGCGCCAGTCTTTGCAGACTTTGACGAAGATTTGGAGGAAGATTTTTTTGCCGAAGAAAGCCTCAATCTCCTTCCGCGCCATCGAGCCGAGTTTTTTGAGGGCTGCGCCACCCTTGCCGATGATGATGCCTTTTTGCGAATCGCGGATTACGTTGATTACAGACCCAATGCGGATGATGTCTTCCTCTTCCTTGAAGGTTTCTACCTGAACTTCAACGGAATACGGGATTTCCTTGTCGTAGAGGGTGAGGATGTTTTCACGGATTATCTCCGATACGAAAAATCTCTCCGGCTTGTCGGTCAGGCGGTCTTTCTCGAAGTAAGGCGGATTTTCGGGCAGCAGCGACACTATCCTGTCCATTATCTTCTCCGTATTGAACTTGTGCATCGCCGACACGGGGTATATCTCAGCCGTGGGAATCAGGTTTTTCCATTCGGCTATCATCTCATCGACTTTCTCTTGCGTGGAGAGGTCTATCTTGTTGATAATCAAGATAATTGGGCACGTGAGCCGCTTCACCATATCGAGGAAGAACATATTTTTGGTTCTTGTCTCCAATACGTCGGTGATATAGAGAATCACGTCGGCATCTTCCAACGCCGATTCGGAGTATTTGAGCATACTCTCTTGGAGCTTGTATATCGGTTTGAGGACGCCCGGGGTGTCGCTATATACTATTTGGTAGTCGTCGGTGGTCACAACGCCCATAATCCTGTGCCGCGTGGTCTGGCTCTTTGCCGTGATGATGGAGAGCCGCTCACCGACGAGGATGTTCATCAGTGTCGATTTGCCGACGTTGGGGTTGCCCACTATGTTTACAAAACCTGATTTGAAGGCCATTTCGTTTCTTTATTAAATTCGTTGCAAATATAATATAAATTCCCGACATTTTTTTTATTTATTTCTTAATTTTGCTGTGTTTTTGTATCGGGGTATTATGAGCAATTGGGTTAAGATATTCATTATAATGTGGTTGACGGCGGCTGGACTTACGGCGGCCGCTCAGCACGCAGATACCGACCGCGCACGTCCACGGCAGCGGGTGGATTCTATTATGCACGACACCGACCTGTGGACGTGCGGGCAGCTGATATTGTTTTCGAGCAAGGAGCCTGTGGTATGGGACGAGCACGGGCGCGTGGTCTCGGGTATGCTGGGCATCAACACGCTGATCCTGTGCGCCGACAATAGGTTCCGTGAGTTTTCGCGGGGCTATCAGGTGTCCTTTGACGAGCGCGGACTCCTTGTGTCTGGCACTCCGGCGGTGAGCGTCGAGGTGGAGGTGCAGGAGCAGATTGTGGCGTCGATGCCATATACGGAGGTGAGTTTTTATCCAAATGGCGTCGTCAGTCAGATAGTGCCGTCAGATGGTTTTAGGTTCACCACGAGAGATGGTTTCCGATTCTCGGTGGCGGCGGGGCATATTGTAGAATTTGATATGTATGGACGGCTGAGGTCGGCTGTGGTGTCGCGACGCCGTGTAATGCAAAAACCCGACGGAACACAGCGAGTGTTTGAGCCGGGTGATGCAATTATTCTCAATGAGTTGGGCAGGGTGGAGTAGGGGATGCCCTATTGTTTGGGTACGTCGGCGATGATGTCGAGACCGCCCTTCACCTTGTCGCCTATATTGACGCAAATCTTGGTGCCGAGAGGGAAAAACATATCCACACGCGAGCCAAATTTGATGAAGCCAAACTGCTTGCCTTGTTTTGCACGGTCGCCTTCCTTGACTGGCGCAACGATGCGGCGAGCCATAATGCCGGCTATCTGGCGAAACATCATCTCAAATCCTTTTTCGGTGCGCAGGGCGATGGTGGTGCGCTCGTTGAGGGTGGAAGATTTCGGGTGGGCAGCCATCAAGTATTTGCCCTGGTGGTGCTGGAAGTACGTCACCTTGCCGGCGATAGGCCAGCGGTTGGCGTGTACATCCCATACCGACATAAATATTGAGACCTGAATACGCTTGTCCTTGAAATATTCGGGTTCTTCGGTTTCCTCTATTGCCACTACCTTGCCGTCGGCGGGCGAGAGCACCACGTATTCGTTTTCGACGATGTTGCGCTTAGGATTCCTGAAAAACTGCAACACCAAAAACACCAAAAACAGCGAGCCAAGCTGCAACAGCAATTCGAGCCACACGTAGTCGCTCAGGAATTTCACTGCCAAAATGTTGACTACCGCTGCGAATATTACTACTATCGCAATGGTCGCGTATCCTTCCTTGTGTATCATAATTGTAAGCCTATATTAACTTGTGTGTAATCAATACAATTGTAAGCCATACCGGCGGCACGGCGAGCAGTGTGCTGTCGAACCTGTCCAAAACTCCGCCGTGTCCGGGGAGCATCTTGCCCGAATCCTTGACTCCGGCGTTGCGCTTCACCATAGATTCCACGAGGTCGCCGAATGTGGCGAATATTACGGTCACGAGGCTGATAATCAGCCATTGGGACTGCGTGAACACTCCTACGTAATGGCACACGGGTATCGATGCAAGCAATGTGAACGCGATGCCGCCGAGCAAGCCCTCGATGGTCTTTTTGGGCGAGATTTTGGGTATCAGCTTGTGCTTGCCGATGAGCGAGCCAACGCAAAACGCGCCCGTATCGGAAATCCATACGAATGCAAAGAAGCTCAGGATTATCTTGGGCGAAAATTCGTGACTTTCAGGCAGGAAGAGCATATTTGCCATCACGCCAAACGGCAGGGCGATATATACCGGCGCAAAGAGGGTCTGCGCCCAGTCGGAGGTCGGGGTCGGCTTTTGGCGGAACAGCTCGATGATGGGAATGGAGAGCATCAGCACCGGCAATAGGAACACCATCACCGGCGGAAGGATTTTCATTGCTAATAAAAACAGCACGATGAATGTAAGGACACCAATCACGATGCCCGTCACCTTCTGCGGTGTGAAGCCCAACATTCCGCTCATTTTGTAAAATTCGATGATGCCAATTACCGTAAAGAATCCGAACAGAGCGGCGAATATCCACGGATTGATGCTTACGGAAACAATCACGAGACCCAAGAATACTAAGCCTGTGATGATTCGTGGCAGTAATTTACTCATTATCAGCAGTCAAAATTGTTTTGAGGATTTCTGCGGCCTTGTCGAGCTGGAACTCCTCCACGTACAGGTCGATGTCCACCATCAGGCGGATGTCGTCGCGGAATACGGTGACGGTTTCTATGCCCGAATTTTCGAGCAGGCCGGCGGCGTATTGCGCCTCGATGTTGTCGGTGTAGGTGGCGAGAAGTTTCCACGACTTTTGCTGCGAGATGATGGTCTTGGCGTTTTCGCAGTTGGGCCCTTCCACGTATATTACATAATTGTCTTGCTGGCGTTCGATGATGGCCTTGACGCCTTCCTTGCCGAGCTGCTTCTCGATAAGCTCAGCCATATCGGGAGTCTGCACGGTGTGCACCTTTGCCCAGCCTTTGAGCTCGCTCAGCACCTCGGTGGCCTGAGTCAAGTCTTCGTCCTTGACGTAGATGTTTAGTTCGGTCTTCATAAACTTGGCGTCGCGCTTCTTGATGACGATGCTCGGGATGTGGTAATGGTTGAGGATTTCAATCCTAAACCTCGTCTGTGTGGTTTTGGTGCAGGCCTTTGCCTTGCTCCAACCTTTGAGCTGCTCGCCGGTGATGAAGGGGATTACACGCTGCACGTCCTCGTTGGCAACGTAAAGTTCGTAATTGTCAAGCACATAGCGAGGGTTGCGGCATACCTTGATTACGGCGGTGATGTCGTTGGCTTCGAGTTCGTCTTTGAGCCTTTCGATAGGGCCGCGCATAATGAAGGAGTCCACCTTGGTCAATCCCTTAAACTCGTTGATGATGGAGATTGCCTTCTTCTCGTCGCTATTGTGGACGTAGAGTTCGTATTCACCCAAGAGAAACAGGCTGTCTTTGGCGTTGATAATCACCGCCTTGACGTCGTTCTGTTCGAGGATGTCCTTCGACATTTCAGCCTGATACTGCGAATCGAAGGAGTATATTTTTATCCATTCTTCCATAGTCTTTGGATTTTTGGTTAGTTATTCCGTTTTTTTTGTGTCTTCCGTTGTTGGAGTTGTATTGCTGTCGGCAGGTTTTTCCTCGCTGCCCTGCTCTGCGCCTTCCTTCGGCTGAGGGTTGTAGGGCGGGGGAGTCTGTGATAGCGATTGCGGCCTCGTGGCGTACAAAGCCTCTTCTTGCTCCTTGTTGGCAAATTTGCGTTTGCCAAATATGTTTTCCACGTCCTCTGTGAAGATTACCTCGCGTTCAAGGAGAAGTTCGGCAAGTTGCGAGAGTTTTTCCTTGTTGTCGATGATAATCTGCTTGGTGCGCTCATACACTTGGTCGAGCAACGCTTTTGCCTCGTTGTCAATGAGTTCGGCGGTCTTTTCGCTGTACGGCTTCTGGAAGTTGTAGTCGTCCTGCGAAGAGTTGAAGAAGCTGATGTTGCCCAGTTTCTCGCTCATACCGTAATACGTCACCATTGCGTATGCGTATTTGGTGACACGTTCGAGGTCGTTGAGTGCGCCCGTCGAAATCTTGCCAAAATTGATTTCCTCGCTTGCACGTCCGCCTACGAGGGAGCACATCTCGTCTATCATCTGCTCCTTGGTGGTAATCTGGCGTTCCTCCGGCAGATACCACGCCGCGCCGAGAGCCTTGCCACGCGGTACGATAGTCACCTTGATGAGCGGCTGAGCGTTTTCGAGGAGCCAGCTTACCGTGGCGTGTCCCGCCTCGTGATAGGCTATGGTGCGCTTCTCGGTCTCGGTGATTATCTTGTTTTTCTTTTCGAGACCGCCGATTATGCGGTCAACGGCGTCTAAAAAGTCTTGACGGCCAACGGTTTCGCGGTTGTTGCGGGCTGCAATGAGTGCTGCCTCGTTGCACACGTTGGCAATGTCGGCTCCTGAGAATCCCGGTGTCTGTTTCGCCAAAAGGTTTACATCGAGTTCTGGGTCGGTTTTCAAAG
>JAFXMJ010000482.1 GCA_017530465.1 Bacteroidales bacterium | reverse complement strand
GTGTTGCACAGCCTCAGTCCGGTACTGATGGAGGGTGCTATCAATGCCAACAAACTACAATACAAATATTTACGACTACCAGCTGATTCAGCAGAAGAGGCTATCGAGGTATTCAAAATGCTCAACATGAGCGGAATGAATGTTACTGCGCCATTCAAGCAGGACGTGATACCATATCTCGACCATCTTACCGAAAATGCAAAAAATGCCGGTGCGGTAAACTGCGTTTTTCAGAAGGACGGATGTCTTTGGGGCGACAACACCGACATCACAGGTGTAGAAATATGCCTAAGGCGTTACCCTGAATTTCTCAAAGAAGGCAAAATGCTTGTGATTGGTAGCGGAGGAGCGGCGCAGGGTGTAATTATCGCAGGTCAAAATCTTGGGTAAAAGTAACGGTGGCAGCCCGGAACCAAAAGGCATTAAATAAATTGCAAGAGCGTTTCGGCGTAATGGTAGAACCGTTGCAAAACATTGAAAACCTTATAGTTAATTACAAAATAATAATTCAAGCATTACCGTCGGGCGTTAAGGCTTTTAATCCCGAATTGTTAAAAAAAGATTGCCTGATTTTGGATGCCAACTACAAAGACTCGGTTTTTGAGCCATACATCAGCAAAATTGGGTTCAAATTTCTTTCGGGCAGAGATTGGCTTGTAAATCAGGCTGTTCCTGCGTTTGAAACTTTTACTGGAAGCACCACCACAGCCGACACGATGTATGCCGCGCTCCAAAACCACACATTTAAATATAGCAACCGTATTGCCCTCACGGGATTTATGGGCGTGGGCAAAACCACCTCGGGAAAAATTCTCGCCCGCCGCACCGGCTACCGTTTTGTGGATATGGACGACGAGATTGAGGCTCAGGAAGGTATGAAAATCACAGAAATTTTCAAGACCAAGGGCGAAGATTATTTCCGCCGTGTTGAAACCGAAATGCTCAAACAGTATTCGCAGACACCCAACATTATTCTGTCGTGCGGTGGCGGAACGGTAAAAAATCCCATAAATCAGGACATCCTTAGAAAAGAATTTGTAAATGTCTGGCTATATGCCACTGCAAAATACTGCATCGACGGATTGGATGTGTCGAACCGTCCGCTCCTTCAATGCGCCGACCCTCTCAAAGCCGCCGAAAAAATGCTTTCGGAGCGTATTCCATTCTACGCCGCCTGCGCCTACGCCGTGGTGTGCGTCGAAAATTTAGAAACTGAACAAATCGCAAACAAAATTTATGAACAAATTAATAGAACATTCGGAATATAACGCGGATTTCACCATACCCTCGTCAAAAAGCTATATGCAGAGGGCTGTGGCTCTCGCCATACTCGCCGACGGCAAGTCAATCTTGCGCAATCCCGACAACAGCAACGACTCGCTCGCCATCTTGAACATAGCCCGCAAGCTCGGCTGCAGCATCCATAACAGCAACGACACAGTGGAAATCAAGACTTTCAACACCATCACCGAAACCAACCTTTCGGTAGGCGAGGCCGGATTGGGTCTGAGGCTATTCACTCCTGTATGCTGCCTTTTTGGAACAAACATTACCATAGGCGGTTACGGCACATTGTTGAAACGCCCGATGATTTCGATGGAAAAACCACTTGCCGACCTTGGCGCAAAAGTCAAAACCACCAACGGATATATCCCTATCAAGATTGAAGGCAAACTCAAAGGCGGCGAAACCGAAATTGACGGGAGCGAGAGTTCGCAGTTTCTCACAGGACTGCTCACCGCATTGCCGTTAGCCGAAAAAGATTCTATTATAAAGGTGAAAAACCTCAAAAGTATTCCCTACGTAGAGATGACCCTCGACATTATCAGGCGTTTTGGCGGCGAAATCACCAACCACGACCACAAGGTGTTTGAAATCAAAGGCGGTCAGAAATACCACGGAACCGACTACACCGTAGAGGGCGACTGGAGCAGCGCGGCAGGACACCTCGTGGCAGGTGCAATTGCCGGCAGAGCAACTATTTACGGTCTCAATCCAGCATCGCTTCAGGCCGACAAAGCCATTATAAATGTGCTGATGAACTGCGGCGCGCACATAGAAATAGATTCCGACAAAATCACAGTTGCAAAACACCAGCTCATGCCGTTCCATTTCGATGCCACCGACTGTCCCGACCTATTTCCTGTTGTGGCAAGCCTTGCGTCACAATGCGCCGGTACATCTATTATAAAAGGTATCTCCCGGCTTGTGCATAAGGAGAGCAACCGCGCCATGTCGATTAAAGAGGAATTTGAAAAAATCGGTATCGCCATCACCCTCGAAGACGACAACATGATTATCGAAGGCGGACAAATCACCGGCGGACGTGTCAACAGCCACCAAGACCACCGCATGGCAATGGCTCTGGCAATAGCGGCTCTCAACTCGCAGACTCCAGTGCAAATCGACGATGCCGACGCAGTAAACAAATCTTATCCAAAGTTTTGGGGCGATTTTGAAAAATCACTAAAAAAATAGTTGCATTTTTTTGTAAAAATGAAAATTATTGTTTACCTTTAATGCACGTTTTAGATAGCTGACTGTGAAACAATACAATTCGCATAAGATATACAATATCAGCCTGATATTCATACTTATTATGCTGACATACGTGATAAAGCTGTTCTTTATCCAAGTGATGGACTCTAAGTACAAGATGTCGGCAGAGAGCAATGTATTCAGGCGCGTGGTAGACTATCCGGCG
>JAFXMJ010000050.1 GCA_017530465.1 Bacteroidales bacterium | reverse complement strand
TGGCATTGCTGCATCGGGGCCTCCATAACAATCGGTGAAATTTTCGGCGAGACGATTGGATACTATCGCCATGTAATCGTTGGGGATGATGCAATCGCTGTCAAAAAATATAAAATAATCACCCTCAGCACGTTCTGCGCCATAGTTGCGTGTGGTGCCGGGTCCCGAATTTGGCTTGTAATAATATTTGATGTCGAGTTGCGAACGGTATTTTCCGATGATTTCGTCGGAGCGGACACTGCTGCCGTCTTCCGCTACAATTACATCGAAGTCCTTGAATGTCTGTCGTGTAAGGCTGTCAAGAAGTTCGTCTATTTCGTTTGGGCGGTTGTATAGTGGTATGATGATGCTAAATTTCATTGCTGGGCGTTTTTAAGTTTTTCGGCGTTGTGTTTTTCGGCGTCGTGCTTTTCGTATAGGGTTTTGTATTCGCTATAATAAATCTTGACGATGCAGGTGAACGGGATGGCTACTATCAGTCCGAGGAATCCCAACAATTTGCCCCACACCGAGAGCGAGAGCAAAATCATCGCGGGATTGAGCCCTGTGGCGTGTCCCATTATCTTGGGAGTCAGAAACATGTCTTGGATTATCTGTACCGTCACAAAAACACTTGCTGTCATCAATATGCAGAGCCATACTGGCGTGCCGGTTTCCATACTCATCACAAAACTGAGCAGCAGTGCGGGCAGAAAACCGAGTATTTGGAGGTAAGGCACAATGTTGAGCATACCCACCATAAGTCCCAATAGCAATCCCATTGGCAATCCGATGACCGTAAACCCTATGGAGTACAATACCATAACGCACAATACGATAAGAAGTTGTCCACGGAAATATTTTTGCATTTCTGACGTAAACCTTGTGAAAAATCTTAGAAAGCGTTCCTTGAATTTTTCTGGCACGAGCTCCACGATGCCCTTGCTGATGCCGTCGTAGTCGAGCATTATGAATATCAGGTACAGAATGATGATTGCCGCGCCCAATGTGCTTGCTATTACGCTGTATGTCTTGCTGAAAAACGACCCCAAATGTGGCAGCAACACTTTTGAGAGCGAGTCAATCATGGCGGCGATGTTGTCGCTTGCGAAGATTGCGGCGAGTTTTTCGCTGTTGCTGATTTTATTGAGGTAGTCGGCGAGGAATGATGGCAGACCGTTGCTCAATTCGGTCATTACGTTGTGTTCTACAAGGAGCGCGTAGAGATGCCGCATTTCCGCGAATAGCAGCGGCACTATGATGACGAAGATTGCCGATAGCAATATAAATGTAAATAGCAATGTCACTATCACGGCTATCCAGCGGCGGCGCAGGTATCGTTGCAAAAAGTTGACCACGGGATTCAGTATGTACGCCAGCATAAACGCCACGGCAAACGGCAGCAACACGTTTCTCAAGTAATACACCAATAGCAATACGCCCACTACGGCGCATATTTTGAGCAGGAGGCTCACTGTTGGCGATATTTGTTCGTTGCCGGTCTGCATAGTTATAATTACGAATTATGAATTACAAATTACGAATTGTGAATTATTAATTGTGCGTTATGCCTTGTAAAAATTCCATCGTGTCCACGCCGTCGGCATAGTCGAATATAGACGGATATTGCGCCTGTCCAAATCCTACTGTCGGCAATCCGGGCAAATCATTCGCGGAGACCACGCATTGCAGGTCGTCCTTCATGGTGCGAAGTTTTTCGGCGAGGGCGTTGATGTTGTTGTAGCGTTCGGCGTACAGCACACCTATCGGCGAGCCTATGCCTTCGTCCTCCTTCAACAATAGAAAATTGTTGTCCAAAATCTTTGCGTCCGACATCAGGTATATGGCCTTGTTGTAGGTGTAATTGTCGGAATATTTGGCATTGTGCGCCACGGTGCAGTAGTCTATGATGTTGCCGAATAGTGCGTTGTAGTCATAATCCATCGGCACATAAATCTTTGACACACTGCGGCATCCGAGTCCATAATACGCAAATATGTCGTCGGCGAGTGCGTGGTAGTCGTCGGGAGTCTCATTGCCGGTGAGTATTGCCACAGAGTGACGGTTGCGGCGGATGATGTGCGGGTATTTGGAGAAATAATAATCAAAATACCGGCTCGTGTTGTTGCTGCCTGTGGCGATGATTGCGTCAAAATCGAGCCTCTGCCCATCTTCCTCGATGATGCGGTCTTGGAGCGACGGGTCTATTTTTTTCAGGATTGCAATTACAGCCTTGGGCAGCAGCGTGTCTTTGGAGGAGTGCCTTACGATGCATTTGCAGCCCGATAGCAATACGCACAGCATGTCGTGGAAGCCCACGAGGGGGATGTTGCCGGCGGGGATTATCTTTACTCGCAGGTCGCGCTCTTGAACGTCGGCGAGCGAGTAGCGTGCGGCGAATTGTTGCAATTGCTCCTCCGAAAGCATCTTCGAGAGCGAGCGCAATTGCATCCTCACAAATTCCGGCGCAAACCAGCCGTTGTATTGGTGATATTGGTCGGCGAGGGCGCGGAGGTCTTGGGCGTATTGGCTGTATGGCGCGTCGAGAGTGACGTCGCTGCCAGCCGCCGCGCCAAATATTTTGCCGAGTATGGTGTAGGTTTCTGTCTGCATGATATGCAAAATTATCATTAAATTATTAAAAAAACAAATCATATACTAAAAAATGGATTTTTTTTCTTAAATTTGCAAATTGATATTTATCAACAATTGGATTATTATGGAAAATTCAATAAGTGCCAATGCCAAAATTAACATCGGGCTCAATATCGTGCGCCGCCGCGAGGATGGCTACCACGACATTGAGACTATATTCTATCCGGTGAATATAGCTGACAGGATAGTCATAAGGCACGGCACGGACACCAATCTCGCATGTTATGCGGGCGATGACGGCAAGCTGATGGAGATAGCGGGGCAGAATACCATCGACACTGCCTTTGCATTGCTCAAGGCGAGATACGACATACCAGCATTGGATGTGGAGCTGTACAAGCACATCCCAATGGGCGCAGGCATGGGCGGTGGCTCGGCAGACGCGGCGTTTTTCATTCGCGCCGTCAATGATGCCTTCCGTCTCGGTATGACAACCAAGCAGATGGAGGCTATGGCGGCTGAAATAGGCAGCGACTGCGCATTCTTCATCGAGAATACGCCCAAATTTGCCACGGGTAGGGGAGAGGTGCTCACCCCGGTGCCGTCGGTGCTTGATGGTTATGTCATCAAGGTCATCAAGCCGAGGTTCAATATCTCCACCAAGGAAGCGTATTCCAAGGTGAAGCCAATGACGCCCAAGACGAGTCTTGTGGAAGATTTCAAGAGGCCGGTGCGCGAGTGGCGTGGGCTTATAAAAAACGATTTCGAGGCATCAGTATTCCCGGAACATCCTGAATTGCAGCGTTATAAGGACGCACTCTACGAGAGCGGCGCGCTGTATGCGTCGATGACGGGGAGCGGCTCGGCGTTGTTTGGGATTTTTGACCATGAGCCTGTCCTGAGGGGCGAAATCGCCGAATTGAAGGTGGACTAATTAAAAAAAAATAAAAAATTAGGCTTTTTGGAACTGAATTTGCCCAATAATTACTAATTTAGTAGGCTGAATTGATTATATATTGCAATATAGATGAAATCCAAGAAGACAAATAGCAGGATATATCTGATGGTGAACATACTGGTGGTGGTATTCTTCACCATATTGTTTGGTGTGCTCTGCGTGCTCGCAATCCACTCGCAGGATCGCGACATACGCCAAAAAAACTACCAGCAGATGGACGATGCTATCAACGACCTCAGATATAGGCTTGAGACCGAAAACAACATCAACAGCGAGAGCGTGTCGGAGTCCCTCAGGCTCTTTGTGCATTTTATGCGGCAGAGCGGGCAGATTACGCAGGAAGATGATTCCATTGGCCGCCAGACCACCAACTTCGAGACCGGCGAGACTTCTTACGAGCGCATCCCGAGGTGGACGGTAAGGGGCAAGGACTTGTCGTCGCTCAATTCGCTCATCGAGAATGTGTACAGCCTCACTGGCGCACAGTCGGCGATATACCAGAAGATTCCCGAGGGATACCTCATTATGACCTCCAATTTTGACCATAGCGACCGCCAGTTGCTCTCCAACGTGTTCATTCCCAATACTTCCGCCATTGTGCCTACCATCGAGAATGGTGAGATTTACAGCGGCAATATCACCATATTCAAGAAGCAGTATGTGGCGGCGTTTTTCCCGTTGTTCCTCAATACAAAAATCAGCGGCATGATTTCCTGTATGAAAAGTTTTGGGATATCGAAGGATATAGAGAGTTATGTCAAGAGCCGTGTGGTCAATGAATCGGGCTACCTCTTTATGATGAGCAAGTCGGCTGGTGTGTATGTGCATCCCGATTTTGCCAATTCCGAGAGCCTCAGTTCTGAGCGTATGCTCAATAAGCTCAAGGGCGTAGGCTCCGACATTGAGACTACAGTCTATAAGATGCCTGAGAAGGATTTCAAGGTCTGTCAGAAGGCGGCTTACATCAAGGAGTTTGATGTGTATATAGGTGCGTGCTGTCCCGAAGACGCGATGGGACTGTCTGCAATGCGCAAGGCGGTGATAATCACTATATTCGTGCTTTTTGGGGCGTTGGCTACTTCCATCGTGCTGCTGTCCAACTGGTTTTCGGCAAAATTGTTCAACAAGGTGCGCTACTTCATCTATCAGGTGGCGGAGGGCAAAGTGCCCAAGAAAAATTCGTCGAGGTTGGTATCCAAGTTTGAACCGCAGGAGCTTGTGGATATGGAGCATGTAATCAATGAAATCATCGACAATCAGCACAACCGTATCGACTGCCTCGAAAAACTTATCAGTGAGGGTTTTGACGCCAATGTGTCTATAGAGCGTGGCAAGGATTTCGAGGGCGACCTGCTATTGAAACTCCAAGAAAAACTCGCCGACAAGGAGACCAACGACCAGAGCCGCAAGGTGGAGATAGAGCACAGCGACTGGATCAACAAGGGTATCACCAAGTTTATCGAGATTTTGCGTTTCCACGGACAGGAGCGCAAGGTCTTGGCTTACAATATTATAAGCAATCTTGTCAAATACGTGGGCGCAATACAGGGCGCAATATATTTCACCAACGAGGAAGACCCCGACAATATCAAGCTCGAGCTTTCGGCATGCTACGCCTACGAAAAACAGAAGCTCATCGAGCAGACGTTTTCTGTGGACGACGGTCTGCTGGGACGCGCCTACCACGAAAACCGCGTCATCAACCTCACCGACCTGCCGCCGGGATACATCAAGATTGTTAGTGGACTTGGCGACGCTCAGCCCAACAACCTCATCATCGTGCCGCTCATCTTCAACCAGAAAAACAGCGGTATGCTGGAGCTTGCTTCGTTCAAGGTGTTTGAGGAATACCAGGTGACATTCCTCTCCCGCATTGCCGAAAGTATCGCTTCGGCAATCTCCGGCTTGAAAATCAGCGAAAGAACCGAAACCCTTTTGCAGAGAAGTCAGGAGCAATCTAAACTTATGAAAATCCAGGAGGTGGAGATGCGCCGCAACCTTCAGGAAATGCGTCGTCTCAAAGACGAGGCGGAGAGCAAGGACTCCGAGATGCGCGGTCTGTTCCGTGCCGTGGATTCCACATCGCTCGTCACGCAATACGACAAAGACGGCACAATACTCCACGTCAATTCGCGTATGTTGGACCTCTTGCAGGTGTCGGAGGACGACCTCGTGGGACGCAACCACGCCGACATTTCGTCTTTCAAGCCCAATGACAAGAATTACCGAAAGTTTTGGGAAGACCTGCGCCACGGTCAGTCGCGAAGCTTGGTGGAGTCCATCAACACTAAGCAAAAGACCATCTGGATGTCGGAGACCTTCTCTCCAATCACTGACGACAAGGGCAACGTGCTCAAAATCATCAATATCGGTATGGACATCTCCGATACCAAGGTGATGGAACGTCAGCTCCGCCTTCAGGAGCGCGAAATCAATCGTCAGATGGACAAGCAGAACGAAAAGGAGCGAGAACTCGCCGAAAAACAGAAATACATCGAGGAACGCGAGATGGAGATGAAGACCCTCACCAAGGCAATGGATTCGTTCGTTATCAAGCTCGAACTCAGCCGCAGGGGCATCATCCTCTCGTCCAATATGTTCTTCTACTCGTTGATGAATCTGCAGGATGCCGACGTCATCAACAAGGACTTCACGGAGTTTCTTGCGCCTGAATACGTTACGCCTTTTTCCACATCGCTCACTATACTCTGCACCGGCAAGGAGCAGCATGAGGACTTCAAATTGCGCACATCGGCGTCGCAGTCCATTATCATCACCGCCAACCTGTTCCCGATGCAGAACACGAAGGGCGACGTGGAGAAGATTTTATTACTCGCCACTGTTATCAGTGCATAATAAGAAGTGATTTTTATACTATGGCAGCAAACATAAAAAAACGGCTCAGGACATTGCTTGGACGCTCATACGACTTCTACTTGGTCTATGCGGCGGTCGGGTTTGTCGTTGTGATGCTCATCGCCCTCATTATAGGTCTTGTGGGGCGGTCGGGCAAGATTGCCGGTTTTAAGGAAAAGATGCAGGAGAGCACCTCCAATGTCTCAAGCGCGCTCGCGGAGTCTGTAATGTCGGAGATAGGCACGCTGCGGCAGTTGTCGCAATGGTTTGTGCAGATTGGCAATCCAGAGCTCGAGTTTGGCATCGACCGTGGACAGGCGGCGGTGCTGCTTCAGGAGACCATATCCGCCGAGGCTGATATGAAGTCGCTCTATATGGTATGGGAGCCCAATGTTTTCGATGGCAAGGACGCCGAGTACGCCCACACCGAGTTTCACGACAGCACCGGCAGGTTCATCCCAAAATTCACCAAACGCGCCGACGGCGTTGTGGAGCGCGACATCATCCGCAATTACAACGACAATCTTGATGTCAATTCGTATTATTACATTAAGTCTAAGAAAAATGTCTTCATCCAGGAGCCGCGCATACTCCGCGAGAGTGCTAAAAACCTGCTTGTAATGCCTGTGGTGTTCCCCATGCATTTCGGTACCAAGCTCCTCGGTGTGATAGGTGCGGATTTCGTCATCAACAATCTCAATCAGCGTCTTGGACTTGTCAATAAGCCCGAAGGTTGCCAGCTCGTGGTATTCTCTGCAAATGGCAGGGTGGCTGTGTCGCCCGACAAAAACCTTCTCATCGGTCGTGGACTTGAAGCTGTGCTCGATGGCGCGCCGGATTACTATTACATCAAGTTTAGGCGCGGCGAGGAGATAGAGCAGTTTGAAGGCAAGTCGTACATCCTGACTCGCACCTGCAACCTCGACGAAGTAAACGCCCATTTCAATGTCTGCATGATTTGCGACGAGAGCGTGCTCAATAAGGAGGGCAATGCGTTCCTGTGGATGTCGCTGCTGCTTGGTTTTGTCTCTTATCTATTATTAATGCTAATGATAATGCTCTTCAGGTGGTACTACCGTTCGCAAGTATCGGCACTCACCGAAAAGGGCGACGAGATGGCTGACGTTGACAAGGATTACCAGATGACGAGCCGCCTGTATGTGCCTGAGCTTATGAAACTTGACGGCATCCTGCAAAAATACCACAAGACTTTTGTGAAAATCCGCGACCTCAACCGCGAGATTGAGTCGTATCGCTACGACGACATGCTCGACACTCTGCCGCAGACCAATAAGTTTCAGCAGTCGTACAACAACATGCTCGACACCCTCCGCAAGATTGCACAGTCGGAAAACGAGCGCAAGACCAAGGAGGAGACCGCCAACTGGATTTCGCAAGGTATTGCAGCCATCAACGAGGCTATGCGTATTGGCTCCAACAAGGTGGACGTCCTCTCCGAAAACATCTTGATGACCCTCGTAAGATATACCAAGGCGGTTTTGGGTGGACTTTATGTATATTCCAAGGAGGACGACGGCGAGTATCTGACTCTCAATGCCGCCGTATCGATGAACCAGAAAAAGGCTGTGCGCATCAAGATACAAAAAGGTGTGGGACTCGTCGGCACGTGCGCCGTGGAAAAGATGCCCATCTTCCTCAATAAGCTCCCCGACGACTACATCAATGTTTTCTCGGGACTTGGCAAATCGAAGCCGCGCACTCTCGCCATACTGCCAATGCTCTATGACAATGAGTTGATTGCAATCATCGAGATAGCTTTCATCAACGAATTGCAGCCGCACGAGAAGGAATTGCTGCAAGTAATATCGCCCACAATTGCAAGTTCGCTCGTCACTGTAAGAATCAACGAGCAGACGGAGCAACTGATGAAACAATTCCGCTCGCAGGCGGACACTCTCGCACAAAACGAAAAGCAGATGACCGAAAACATCGAGAAGCTCAAGGAAGAGCAAAACCGCTCTTTGCAGCGCGAGCTTGAGATGAAAGGTCTTATCGGTGCTGTGAACAATACGATGCTTACGCTCGAATTTACTACTGCGGGCGTGCTGCTCGACGCCAACGAGAGATTCTTGAAGACAATGCTATTTGACCGTGCCGAATTGCAGGGCGTCAATATCAAGGACATCAACCCTCAGGCGCAGAAGGAACTCGACTTGATGCTCTCCACCGTTGCCGACGGCAAATATTACGAGAAGGAGACATTGCGTACCACCAAAAACGGCGAGCAAAAGTGGCTTTGGGCAACTTACACGCCGTATTTTGACAATAATGGCGAGATTGTAAAAATCCTCTACCTCGCAATGGACATCACCGAATACAAGAAGGTACAGGCTCAATTGCAGGACAACATCAAGGATTGTGAAAAACGCCTGCACAAGATGCGTGTGGAGATGGCAAGCCTCCGCAATGAGAAAAAGAACGAATAAACACATCAACAACCATAAAAAAGTATTTCTACTATGTATTGTAAAAACTGTGGAAACATTGTGGCGGACGACTCCTCGAGCTGCTCGTCATGCGGATTCAACCCTGCCGATGGCAGCAACTACTGCCCCAAATGCGGACATTTTTGCATCCCCGGCGACGTGGAGTGCGTGCAGTGCAAGACATCGCTCGTAGCTCCCGCCAAGCTCTCCATGAGAATGTCGGCGACTCAGGTATCGAATATGGATGCATCGCAGCCTCAGCCCGAAGCACCCCAGCCGTCGCAACCTCAGCCACAGCCACAGGTACAAGAACAGCCGGTGATGCCACCCATTATAGATATTAATGAGCAGTCACAACCGCAGTCACAACCGCAGCCTCAGCCGCAATCACAGCCGCAATCACAGCCTCAGCCACAACAGCAGCCACAGCCTCAGCCGCAACAGCCGCACATCGAGACCAAGGTTGGCCCGAAGTTTTTGTCGGCGGATCAGCGTTATTGCCGCAATTGTGGTCTTGTAATCCCCGCCGAGGCGCAGAAGTGCCCATTCTGTGACGCTGCAAGCGGTGGCAACTATTGCCATAAGTGCGGTTCTGGCACTACGTCGGCAGACACAGTTTGCTCAGTATGCTCGACGCCGCTCACGTTAAGACCCAATATTGGCTACATCCCGTCGCAGCCGCCTGCCTCCCGTCAAAACGTTGGACAGCAAAACCGTCAGCAGTATGCTCCACAGCAGCCGCGTATGCCTTACACACCGCAAAATGGTCAGTACGGCAATCAAAACAACGGGCATTACTACGGCAATGGCAATATGTACGGCAATACTGAGACCCACGACTGGCTCGTCACATTGTTGCTGTGCTTCTTCCTTGGCGGACTTGGCGTACACCGCTTCTACACCAAAAACTATGTGGCGGGCATCCTCCAGTTGATTTCTGGCGGTGGATGTGGCGTCTGGTATTTGATTGATTTAATTTTGATTCTCGTTGACGGATACACCGACGGCAACGGCAACAAGCTTAAACGCAGTTAATACATCCTAAAAACCAACCATGACAATAACCATCAAGATAGGTTCCAACGTATTGACACAGGCTGACGGTATGCTCCACGTGGAGCGCATGGGAAGCCTTGTAAATGAAATAGCCGACCTCCACGCGCAAGGTCACAAGGTAATACTTGTAACATCTGGCGCGGTGGCGGCAGGGCGCAGTATGGCTAAAGATTACCAGGGTCTCGACCCCGTATCGCAGCGTCAGTTGCTCTCAAGCATCGGTCAGGTGAAACTTATCGACACTTACAAGAAACTCTTTGACCAATACGGCATCAATATAGGTCAAATCCTCGTCACCAAGCAGGATTTCCGCACCCGCGAGCATTACCTCAATATGCGCAACTGCATCTCAACGCTCTGGGACAGCGGTGTGATTCCCGTAGTCAATGAAAACGACACAGTATCCGTGACGGCGTTGATGTTTACCGACAATGACGAACTTTCGGGACTCCTTGCATCAATGATGGACTGCCAGAAACTGTTCATCCTCAGCAATATCGACGGCATTTACAATGGCGATCCCAAGTCGCCCGATTCGTATGTGATAAGCGAGATAACGCCTCGCACCAATGTCGCGCAGTTCATACAGACCACCAAGTCTAATTTTGGACGTGGAGGTATGTTGACCAAGTGCCGCATCGCTCGCAAGACCGCCGATTCTGGCATCGATGTGTATATCGCCAATGGCACACGACCGCAGGTGATAACGAGGCTTGCAAATGGCGACAAGGATTTCGTATGCACCCATTTCACGGCGGGCGACCGCAGCCCAGCCGTCAAAAAGTGGATTGCATACTCCGACGGTTTTACCAAGGCGACAGTGATTGTCAACCAAGGAGCCGCCGCCGCATTGCGCGACCACAAAAAGGCTGCAAGTCTTTTGTATCCGGGCATTGTGAAGATTGAAGGCGAGTTTAAGAAAGACGACCTTCTCCTCATCAAAGATGAAGACGGCGTAACAATCGGAGTAGGCCGCGTCTCCATTGACAAAGACCGCCTCCTGAAACTCGGTTCTCCCAAACACTCCAAGCCCGTAATCCATTACGATTATCTATACATATATCCCAATTAGAAAGAAAACAATGACACAAACACAACAGCAACTCGCCGCCGCCAAGGAAGCGGCACGCAAAACCGGATTAATCACGGACGCC
>JAFXMJ010000481.1 GCA_017530465.1 Bacteroidales bacterium | reverse complement strand
GTAATTTCTTGTGTAATGATGCCGATGAGGATTGCCTTTTCAGTTTCGGTCTTTGTCTCGTATAATTGTGGTTTTGCCATAGTCTTATTGTATTGTTGATGGTTTTTCGTTGAGTATTTGTTGCCACTTCTCGTTGTCGTTGAGAATGTCGATGGCGGCTTTGATGTCGGGGTCGCCGTCGTTGGCGTACATCGTGCTCATATTGTCGTCGCCCGCTATGTGGTATGCCCTCTCTTTGAGCAAGGTCATTGCGGCGTGGAAGGCTTCTGCAATTTCTTTCTTGTGCTTGCGGGTGTCGATGCTGATGCCGTGGCGTATTGCGAATGTAATCAATTCTTCGTATGTCTGCTCCTCGTTGTCGAATAGTGCGTGCAGGAATCGCTGAGGGTCTTTGTCGCCGATGATATTGTATTTCTCTATGGCGAATCGCTCTGTCGTGTACGCGGAATCGAGTTTGTAGGCGATGTAGGGTAGGGGAGCACCGCCCATCGGGACGAAGATGTCGGGCATCACTCCGCATTTGGAATATACCACGCGGCCTTTCTTGGTGAAATATTTGGTGGTGTCGGAGGGGTGGAACGCCGCCGCGCTGTCAAATTCGCCGTTCTTGTACCTGTTGGCGAGGTCGTTGTCGTAGTTTTTGTAATTTTTTTGCAGGGAGCGTCCCGACGGCATATAGTATCGGGCGGTTGTGAGCCTTATCTGGCTGCCGTCTTGCATTTGTATTGGAGTCTGTACGAGCCCTTTGCCAAATGTCCTACGCCCCACGATGATGCCTTTGTCGTTGTCCTGTATTGCAGCCGAGAGGATTTCTGCCGCCGACGCAGACTGACAGTCCACAAGGCATACCACAGTCATATCCTGGCAGATGCCGTTGTCGATGGTGTTGGTGTAGAGTTCTTCGATTTCGTCTTCGCGTCCAATGATGAATGTGATGGTGTCGCCAGGGGCGAGTATTTCGCTTGCAATCAGCCTTGCCTGCTCCAATCGTCCGCCGAGGTTGTCACGCAGGTCGATGATTAGCCTTGTAGCGCCGTCGTCTTTCAGACGTATTACGTTTTTGGCAAATTGGATGTACGAATTGTCGCCGAAATTGTCCAATTTGATGTAAGCCGTGGTGCTGTCTATGATGTACGATGCCGTTGATGACAGCACGGGGACAATGCCGCGCTTTATTTTTGTGGTAATGATGGAATCTACGCCGTGCCTTTTGATGCGAAGTGTGGCTTCCGTGTCGCGTTCGCCCCGCATCGCAGCCGAAATCTTCTCTTTGGACTTGCGCCCGGTGATATCGGTGCTGTCCACGGTGATTATCTTGTCGCCGGGTATGACGTTGGCGTTTTCCGCCGGGCTGCCGGGGACTACGCTCACCACCATCACAGTGTCGTTGAATGTGTTGTGTTCGATGCCGACGCCGTAAAAGTAGCCCACAATTTTCTTCTCGCTTTCGTTGAGGCGTTTGGCGGGGATGTAAGATGTGTGGGGGTCGAGGCGAGAGAGAATGTCGGGGATTACAAGTTCGTTGAGGCTGTCGATGTTCACTTGGTCCACGTACTTATTGTCGATGATATTGATTATGGCTTGCAGCTTGGAGAGCTTGCCATTGAACAACGACAATTCCACCTTCTCCTTCGATGTGCCGAAGCAGAATTTGCCGAGCAGCAGCCCAATCAGGCAGGCGGCGAATAGTTGCAGAGGGAGAAGGTTGCGTGGTTTCATTTAGTCGGATTCGTGGTTGTTGATGTCGATGAAGACTGTCTCGATGTTGGCGCGGTGCAGGAGGTCGAGCCCGTCGGTCAGGCGGTACATTTCGCTATATACAACGCGCTTGATGCCGCTCTGGATAATCAGTTTGGCGCACTCCATACAGGGCGAGGCTGTCACGTAGAGGGTTGCGCCGAGGGAGTTGTTGTTGCTCTTGGCTACTTTGGTGATGGCGTTGGCCTCGGCGTGGAGCACGTAAGGCTTTGTGGTGCCGTCTTCGAGTTCGCACACGTTTTCAAACCCCGACGGAGTGCCATTGTAGCCGTCGGAGATAATCATCTTGTCCTTGACGATAAGCGCGCCCACTTGCCGGCGCGTGCAGTACGAATTTTCCGCCCAAATCCTCGCCATACGCAGGTAGCGGCGGTCGAGTGCCTCTTGCTTGTCCATAATCGATTGCAAATATACCTAATTGTGTGGTCTTTGCAAAATAATTTTGAACATTTTGTTGGCGCACCTTATCTAATTTGTTCTTTTGGTATCAGATTGTAATCAAACATCACCTCCGAATGATTGTCCCAATTGAGCTGTCGGTCGATTACCTTGCCCGATTCGCGGTCGATGGTCTCGCGGTAAATCTTTGATATTCTGTAATATTTGCCGTTGTCCTCTTTGTGAAAATGATGGTCGTCTTCCGTGAGGCGGTAAGTGGTGGGGTAGGGGACAGTGGTGCGGAGTTCGGCGTGGAGATTGTCGCCCTCGCACCACGTGCAGAGCTGTACGGGCTGCTGTGTGTCGTTGCGAAAACGATAATCGATGAAATTGTAATTGACCGATGTACCCGCGCTGTAAGGCACGTGGACGTTGTTGGGGTCGGGCGCAAGTGCGTCGGAATGATGGTGCAGCTCGGTGATGGTCATCGGGCTGTGGAGTATCAGGAGATTAATTGTATTTGCGAGGTTGCAGAGACCGCCGCCCACGCCCGCCACGAGTTTGCCATTCACCAAGATGCGTCCGTCTGCAAAACCGTTGCGTTTGGACGTCTTGCCCACCTGCCGCCAAAATGAGAAAGTCTCGCCGGGCTTTATAATAATGCCGTTGATTTTGCTGCACGCAAGGCGGATGTTGTCGGCTTTGTTGGCCTGCAATACGGGGTCGATGCCGGGACCGCGCTTTATCATATCGCCTTCGTGAGAACTAATCACGACAGGCATTTTTGAGTCTGTAACTAATTCCTTGGCGTAGTGTTCGTTGCCTATTAGGTTTTTAAGGTGTCGTTTAAGTTTTTCTTTCTGCAACGAGATGTAATAAGTGGTCGGGTTGATTTCGCAAAAAAGTCTTTTCTTCTTCTCCATAGTCGAGTGTTATGATGGGTTCTGTTCGATAAATTCGCATACGCGGTCAATTTGTTCGGGGAACGATTCGCCAAATTTTTTCTCAAAAAACGCGCTGCCGATGGTGAATGTCCACGGCGATAGTTCCTTGACCTCCTGTAATCTCTGATAACTGTCGATGCTGCCAGCCAAGCATATCGGCGCGTTGACGGCGTTGATGAGTTGCCGACTCAATTCCACTGCGTCGCCGGTGTAGCGGAATGCCAATAGGTCGATGCCAAACGCACCTTTGCTTACATATTCGCGGGCTTCGGCTATCATACCGTCGATGCTGCCGCTCAGGATGGACGGACGCCCCTCGATGTTGCCCACGAAAGGCATATATTTGAGGTTGTGATTTTTGCAATAATTATTGATTGAATCGTGAAAACAAGTGCCCATCAATATGTCGCAGCCACATTCTGCCGCCATCTTCGCGCCATTGAGGCCTTCCTCCTCGGTGTATGCGACGACTTCGAGGAAGGTGGTCTTGCCGCAGGATTTCATTGCGGAGTACAATTGCTTCATCTCTGCCAAGGGCAACGGATGCTCCTTGAACCCCCAACATTTGGCACGCGAACCCTTGCACCGCTCGAAGATGTCGGCGGCGTCCATCACGGTGAAGTCGTTGTGGGTGAGCATAACGATAAGCGTGGGTTTTTGATTGTCGAGTTGTTCCAAAAAAGATTGTCGAGTCATTCTTTGAAAATTTTTGCAAAGATGGTAATTTTTTTGTTTCTGTAAAAATTATAGCATATCTTTGTCGCTTGAAAAATTAAAACTACATATTTCACGTAAATGAAACACACTCTTAGAAACTTCGGCGCAGCCGCAATGATATGCGCCATCTCTGCTTGTTCGCAGACCCCAAAAAACACATTCCAAGTCAACGGAACAGTTGCCGACGAGATTAGCGATACCGCGTATTTCGTCTATATCGGCGACACTACCTTCAACATCGACGTCAATGGTCAGCACGCTGACACCATCTACGTCAAGGACAAGAAGTTTTCGTACACAACCTCAGACTACAATGAGCCGCACTTTATATACTTGCAGGCGATTTTCAGCAATGGAGAAGTCTGTCAGGCGTTTGTGGATTTTGTGCTTGTGCCGGGCGAAACAGCCAATGTGAAAGTCTGCAACGGCTATTTTGAAATTGACGGTTCGCCGTTCTTCCATCAGTGGCACACGCTCGACTCTATTGCTAACAGCGACCGGGATATGCTCCAAGGCATCAGCGACCAACTCCGCAACAATCCCAACCGCACACAAGAGGAGGTTGACAACTTCCGCACACTTGTAAACGAGACTATGAAAAAGGAAACCGATTACGTCTTGGCACACCGCAACGAGGAAGGCATCATCTTTTGCGCACCGGTAATGGCTCCCGTGACCGCCCACCAATTGTACGACAGCCTTCCGCCCGCAATCCGCAACGGACGTTTCAAGAATTGGATAGACAAGCGCATCGCATTGGAAGACGAAGAAGCGCGTCGCGAGGAGGAGAGCCGCCAAAATCTCGAAGCTACCGCCGAGGGCAAGATGTTTGCAGATTTTTCGGCAGATTATAATGGCAAGACCCAGAAACTCTCCGACTATGTTGGCAAAGGCAAATATGTCTTGGTGGACTTCTGGGCGTCGTGGTGCGGCCCCTGCCGTGGCGAAATTCCCAACATCATCAACGTTTACAACAAGTACAAGGGCAACAAGTTTGATGTGCTTGGCGTGGCGGTATGGGACGAACCTTCGGATTCCGAAAAGGCCATCGAGGATATGAAAATCAACTATCCGCAGATTCTCAATGCACAATCGGAAGGCACACAGGCATACGGCATTAGAG
>JAFXMJ010000480.1 GCA_017530465.1 Bacteroidales bacterium | reverse complement strand
GTCCACCAACGCCGTCGAAAACCACAGAAAATTGTCGTAGCACGGCTCTGTGCCACGCTGCCTGCACCATTGCGAAAACCTATTGACATCGGCGCAAAATGTAAACACCAATGGAGCCTGCTTCACCATCGGCTGATTGAAATGCAAGGGAAACAGTTTTTCCTTGATTTTTGGCTGCGTGGACAATATAATGCTGTACAACTGCATATTGCCCGTATTGGAAGCACGGACAGAGGCTTCGAGGATGTCCTTGATGATGGTTTCATCAACAATCCGCCGCGTAAAATTCCTTACGCTTTTATGTTTTTTGAGTAGTGGGTTCATAATCAATGCATAATTCATAATGCATAATGCATAATCAATTCATAATTGGCTACGCAGTATGCATCAATTGGTTTTTAGTATTCAATTACTTCAATCACTTCAATTACTTCAATTACTTACAATCGTTGCCGTAACGCTCCTTGCGCCGCCGTAGTCGCGAAATTCGCAGAGGTAGATGCCCTGCCAAGTGCCGAGGTCGAGGCAATGATTTGAGATTGGGATGTTGAGCGAAACGCCCATCATCGACGATTTGAAATGCGCCGGCATATCGTCGTCGCCCTCCATATCGTGGGCGTAGCGCGGGTCGCCGTCCGGCACAAGGCGGTTGGCTATCATCTCCATATCAACGCGCACCGATGGGTCGGCGTTTTCGTTGATGGAGAGAGCCGCTGAGGTGTGTTTGATGAAGAGATTGAGCAATCCACATTCCGGCAATTCGCCAAGTGCCTTCACGATTTCCGACGTAATCAGATGGAAGCCTCTCGACTTGCGGGCGAGGGTGATGTGACGTTGTGTAATCATTATTATTTTTTGTGTAAGTTCCTTGTAATCGGTATTTTGTACGATTGTTTTACGACGCCCATCACAAAACTACTGCTAAGGCCGCCGATGCAGTCCAATTGACCAAGTATGCGGAGGATAAACTCCTGATACTCCTTCATCGACGACACGTAGATTTTGAGTTGGAAGTCGTAATCGCCTGTTATATTATAACATTCGGCTATTTCGTCCATCTCCTGCACAGCCTGCATTATCTTCTGCGCATTCTCGTATGAATGTTGCTTCATCTTGATGTTGCAGATAGCCATAAAAGCGCAGTTGAGTTTGTCAACATCGAGGATGGCGACATATTTTTTGATGTAGCCCTCGTCCTTCATCTTCTTGACGCGCTCAAAAACCGGCGTGGGCGAGCGGTGGACTTTTTGGGCGAGTTGTCGGTTGGTGAGCGACGAATCCTCTTGCAGAGCGTCGAGAATCATCAGGTCGGTTTCGTCAAGTCTTTCCATTTTCGTTTAGTTTGGTATTTTGTACACTTTTTTGATTAATGCCGTCGCCAATTGGTTGATTTCCTTGTTGAGGAGTTTTTGCTCGGGCTTTTCGAGGCTGTTGTAGTCGGCGGACGATTCCTTGATGAAATCGTCGATGATGTCCTTGGAGTACATTCCAATGAGTTTGCCGAGGTCTTTGGGCATCGACACCTGACCGATGTGGCTTACGACGTTGTTGAGACGGTTTTCGGTTACGTAGAGCGAACCCTTGGCAATCAGCGCGTTGAGGGCGTCGGAATATACGGGGTCGGGCTTTGCCTCTTTCAGGCGTTTCTTGTAATTCTTCTTCTCGGCAAAACGTTCGTTTTTGTTTTTGATTAATACGCGGTCGCTGTAGCCAATGTATGTCGGCACCACGGGACGGATTACAACGCCCTCGCAAATATTGTCCTCAATCGGCGGATAACCAAGCCATTGCGAAATTTGGCTCGGGAATTTGTTGGGGTAGTTCAAGCACTCGTCCAACGTGCCTTCAAACAAGGTTTTGGCGTAGAGAAAACCGTTGCTCTCAAAAAACTTGTTGGTCTCCTCGACGCTCAGGTAATGCTTGCCCGACGGCTCGGAGATGTAGATGTCGAAGCCGTAAAATTCGTGGTTTGGACAGTAATAAACGCCCTTCTGAATGGTGGACACCTTTTCTTTCTGGACGTCCTTGTGCGGATACGCGCCGCCAAACATTTCACCATAAATAATGGCAAAATCCATATCTTTGTACTGTTTTTTGAGGGCAGCGTAGAGTTTTTTTACTTTTGGAGTATAACGGTCGAGAAGTTCCTCATAATCAAAGAATTTCTCACCGTCGGCGATGTAGTCGGTGCGCTTGGCAAATTTGATTTCGTTGCCATCGGTCACAAAACTCGTATTGGAGCCGTGCACCTTCTCCTGCACCACAAAACGCAGGTCGGCGGGGACATTTGCCCTCACCTGCTCCACAAACTCGGTGTTGAAGGAGTTTTCTATCGAACTGTACTTCTTAAATTCCATAGTTGAATAGATTTGGTTAACACCAACAAAATTATGAAAGATTTTTTTCTAAACCAAATTTTTTCCGTAATTTTGTACGTTAAAAAACAAAAAATTGGAACAATTACCCAAAATAGCGATAATTGGCGGTGGCGCGTCTGGAGTATTTTGCGCCATCAACATCAAGGAAACTTGCCCCAAGGCCGACGTAACGGTCTTTGAGGCGGGCATCCAACCGTTGCACAAACTCGCGATGACGGGCGGCGGACGCTGCAACATCACCAACACTTTTGAGGGCGTATCGGCGTTGCAACAGGTCTATCCGCGCGGCTACAACTTGTTGAAAAAACTTTTTCACGAATTTGACCACCTGAGCACCGCCGAATGGTTTGCCCGGCACGGAATCCAATTGTATGCGCAGGACGACCACCGAATGTTTCCAACGTCCAACAGTGCCGCCAAGGTCTGCGAAACGCTTCTATCGACGCTCAACAAGTTGGGCGTGTGGATGTTGACGGGGCGGAAGGCGACAGCAATTTCGGTGGAGGACGACGGCAGATTTTCGATTAATTTTTCTGATGGCAATGATGGCGACGACGTTTTTGACGCAGTGGTAATTGCTACTGGCGGTTGGCACAAGGATTCGTTGTATGAATCGTTGGAAAGTCTTGGTATAGAGATGATTGCGCCTGTGCCGTCGTTGTTTTCATTGAAGGTAAAGAGCAACATTCTCACCAACTTGATGGGCGCGTCGGTTGAAAATGCCGTTGTGCAAATTCCCAGTCAAAAATTCCGTGCGGAAGGCGGATTGTTGGTAACT
>JAFXMJ010000479.1 GCA_017530465.1 Bacteroidales bacterium | reverse complement strand
TTTGGAGGACAACAGCAGCATCCACTTCAAATTTCCGCCCGCGCCGCGCTCAGGTCAGATTGTGGTGAAGGCAACGCATTTCACCAAGGCATTTGGCGAAAAAGTCATATTGAAAGACATTGATTTTCAACTCGAACGCGGCGAAAAAGTGGCATTCGTGGGACGCAACGGCGAGGGCAAAACCACCTTCTCGCGCTGCATCATCGGTCAATTGCCATACGACGGCGAACTGAAACTCGGCTACAACGTCTCCATCGGTTATTATGCCCAAAATCAAGACGAACTTCTTGACTTGAACAAGACTGTTTTTCAGACACTTGACGACATTGCAACGGGCGATATGCGCACCAAAGTACGCGACATTCTCGGCGCGTTCCTTTTTGGCGGCGAAGACATCGAGAAGAAGGTAAAAGTACTCTCCGGCGGCGAGCGTGCGCGATTGGAGATGGCCAAATTATTGTTTGAACCATATTCGCTCCTCGTGCTCGACGAACCCACCAACCACCTCGACATCCGCAGCAAGGAAATCCTCAAACAAGCCCTCCTGAAATACGACGGCACATTGATTCTCGTGAGCCACGACCGCGACTTTCTCCACGGACTCGCCGACACGGTTTATGAGTTCCGCGACCAAAAGATAAAGCAATACAAAGGCGACATCACCTACTTCCTCGAAAAACTCAAATTGCAGAATATGAAGGAGTTTGAGTTGCAAAAATCAAATAATAATGTTGATGGTCGTAGCAGTAGAGACGGTGCGCGCACCGTCTCTACATCGGCATCGTCAACAACCGACGCCCCCACCGCCCCTCAAATGTCGTCAAGCAAGGAAGACTACCTGCAACGCAAGGAGCGCGAGCGCATCCTCCGCAAATTGAAATCCAACGTTGAAAAATCGGAAGCCCGCATCGCCGAACTCGAAGCCCAACAAGAGGAACTACAACAAAAACTTTCCCTGCCTGAAAATCAGACCGATATGTCGCTCTTTGAACAGTACGAGGAATTAAAAATCCAACTCGAAAAAGAAATGGCATATTGGGAGGACGCCACGATGCAATACGAGGAGGCGGAGGGAAAATAATTTTTCCTATTGCGTTAAACCATTGCAGCACAACAACAATCAAAATCCTAAAACAACAAACAAATACACATTATGTACAAAAAAATCCTCTTTTGTGCCGCAATGGCACTTATGGTTTTGTCGGGCTGCAACAGCGGCAACTCCGGCAACAAGGCTGCATCCCCCGCAGCAACACCGTCGGCATCGGCAGCGTCGCCAACATTCGAAGAAGTTTTGAAGACAAGGCGCAGCATCCGCAGTTACGACGCCTCGAAGAAAATCACGGAAGCCGAAGTGCGCACACTTCTCACCGCCGTACAGGAAGCACCGTCGTGGGCAAATCAGCAACCCACAAAGTATTACGTGGCGATAGGTAAAGAAAAACTTGAAGCCGTTCAAAACCTCGTTGGCGGCAACAAAGACCGCATCATCAACGCCCCCGTGCTTATTGTCTCCACCTTCGAGAAAGGCAAATCGGGCTTCTTTGACGGCAAGGCACTCAACGAAATCGGCGAAGGTTGGGGCGCATACGACAACGGACTGAGCAACTGTTACCTCATTATGCAGGCACGCGCAATGGGTTTTGACACGTTGATAATGGGAATGCGCGATTCCGACGGTCTCCGCAAGGAGTTCAACATCCCCGCCGAGGAAACCGTAATGGCTGTTATCGCCCTCGGATACCGCGCCGGCGAGCCCAAACAGCCCGGACACAGACCTTTTGACGAAGTGGTGAAGTTCTTCTAAGAATCCTTGTACAACCGTTTCATCTGCGTTGCCTGACCTTTGAGGTGTTCCACCACAACTTTTGGCGACAGCACCTTGATGCCGCTACCATAACTCAGGAACGTCGAAAACAGTTCGTAATTGATTACCACAAAAATCATAAAAACACACGAGCCGTCTGCCCGTTGCTCAATCACTTTTTGAGAATGGTGCAACGGCTTGGTTTTTATGTACTTGCTTTGTTCTGCCGTAGCCCAAAACCTGATTTTGCGCGGAAAATCATTTTCGCCCGCAGTGACGCCTATCACATTGTCAAAAAAATGCTCGCTGTCAAACTTGGGATTCTCACGGTACTGAATGTCAACGGGTTCGATGCTCACAATGCGATCCAACGGCAAGTGGTAAATCCTGTCGCTCTCCACATTTGAGCCAAACACGAACCACCTGTTGCGAAACTCCTTCAACAAATACGGGAAAAACAGATGTTCCGCCGGCGTTTTGGCGTAAAACGACTTGTACATAATCCTCAACGTCTGTTTTTGCGCGATATAATCATACAGTGGACTCAGGAGTTCGATGCCCTTCAAATCCTTCACGCTGTCGAAATGCACGATTGGTTTGCGTTTTTTCTGACTTACCGCCAACTTGTCTTCGAGCCGCCCCACCACATCGGCAAACTCGTTAAACTGTTCGAAATCCGACAGTTGCCGCAACATATCCACAGCCTCCTGCATCACTTGGAAGTCGTTTTGGGACATTGGCATATTTGTAATTGAAAAATCGGGGTCGGCATACCGATAATATTTGTTGTCATAGACCTCGATAGGCGCGTTGTAACCGAGTTTGTCGCTGCGCATCATTTGGATGTCGCCCTGCACGGTACGCAACGACACACCCTTAGAGATGCCCTCGCAGTCGTACAGCGCGTCTGAACAGGCATCCAC